>WLNV01000039.1 GCA_009699615.1 Actinomycetota bacterium | reverse complement strand
TGAACTCCAGCCGGTAGCCCTCGGTGCCGAGAACTTCAGCAACGCGTTTGCGAACCAGCTCCTCGCCAAGGCCGGGGGGCGTGCGGCAGTCGACTCGTAGCTTGGCCTGCGACGGCAGCACGTTGATCTTCTCCGAGGCCGAGATCACGGTCGGCGCGAAGGTCAGGCCGAGCATCGGCTCAACGAAGGCAGCCAGCAGCGGCTCGCGCTGGCGCAGACCATCAAGCGCGGTGCCGACGTCGCCGCCTTCAACCGGCGCGCCAAGGTCGGTCATCAGCGCGCTGGCGCCATCGGTTAGGTCGTAGACGGGATCCCACTCACCGAGCGCAGTAATCAACGGAGCCAGCTTTAGCAGCGCGTTGTCGCCGAAGCGCGGATTGCTGGCGTGGCCGGCAACGCCGTCGGTCGTGATCGTGAAGCGGCAGACGCCCTTCTCAGCAACGCAAACCCCGTAGAGCCGCTCGTCGCCAAGTTCGAAGAAAGCGCCGGCGCCCTCGTTGAGCGAGTAGTCGCAGCGAACCAGCTCGGGGTGGTTCTCGCAGAGCCAGGCGACGCCGTCGGCTCCGCCGGTCTCCTCGTCAACGACGCAAACGATCAAGAGGTCGCCGTTGGCCGGACGCCAACCGCTGTTCGCCAGCTCAATCCCTGCTGCCACCTCGGCCGCCGTCTGCGACTTCATGTCGAGCGCGCCACGGCCCCAAAGTTCTCCATCGATCACATCGCCGCACCAGGGGTCATGCGTCCACTCGTCAGGATTGGCGAGCACCGTGTCGCAGTGCGAGAGCAGGCAGAGCGTTGGGCCGTCGGCGGTTCCACGCAGCCTCGCGATGAGATTCGGCCGCTCCTCAGTTCGGCCGACGAGCGTTACCTCGAAGCCAGCCGCCTTGAGGTCGGCCGCAAGCTCCTCCTGCAGCGCGCGCTCGTTGCCGGGCGGATTAACCGTGTTGTGCGCGATCAGGCGGCTCAGCAGGCGCGTCGCGTGATCGGCCAGTTGGTCCATTCACCGATCCTAAACGAGAGGCGCGTGAATGCCGTGCGAACATCGCGCTAGATGGCACACCAAACATCGATCGGAACGGTCGCGCGCGAGTGGGCTCGGCTCGGCGCCACCGGCTTCGGCGGGCCGCAGGCTCACGTCGCGATGCTGCGCGAGCTATGCGTCGAACGCGAACAGTGGATTGAGCCGGACGAGTTTGAGCACGCCAACGCGGCCTGCAACCTGCTGCCGGGGCCAGCCTCGACGCAGCTGGCGATCTACTGCGCGCTGCGCGCAGGCGGGCAGTGGGCGGCGTTGATCGGCGGCCTGCTCTTCATCATCCCCGGGCTGGTGATGATCATCGTGCTGGCAGCGATCTCACTGAGCAGCGCGCCGGCCGACTGGCTGCGCGGCGTTGGCGCCGGAGCCGGAGCGGCCGTAATCGGCGTCGTGCTGCGCGTCGGCTGGGACCTAAGCCGCAGCAGCCTCGCGCCGCACGAGGGCCTGCGCCGCTGGCGAGCCGTCGCCTACCTCGCCGTCGGCGCGATCTCGGTTATCGCTGTCGGGCCGTTCGTCGTGCTGGCGCTGATCGGCTGCGGCCTGGTCGAGCTGATCATCCGCCGCGCCGAAGCGCCGCCGCTCTCATCATTTGGCGCGCCGGCCGCAATCGCGCTGCTGCTGGCAGCCACAACGGCAGCTTCGACCCAAACACAGCTCGCCTGGACTGCGCTTAAAGTCGGGGCTCTCTCCTACGGCGGCGGCTTTGTGATCGTGCCGATCATGCAAGAGGACGCTGTCCGCCTTTACGGCTGGATGACCGACGGTCAGTTCCTAAACGCCGTTGCGCTCGGGCAGATCACACCCGGGCCGGTCGTACAGACGGTCGCCGTCGTCGGCTACGCAGCGGCTGGCCTTGGCGGCGCGCTACTCGCCTCGTTCGTCGCCTTCGCCCCATCGTTCCTCTTCGTCATGGCCGGCGGCGGGCGCTTCCTCAGCCTGCGCAACAACAAGGACGCGCGCGCCTTCCTCGACGGCGCCGGCCCGGCCGCTGTCGGCGCGATCTTCGGCGCACTGATCCCGCTCGCCTCAGGGCTCAGCTTCAGCTGGCAGTGGGTGATCGCGGCGGCAGCAACGGCGCTGCTCTTTGGCGCCAAGCTCGGCGTCGTACCAACGCTCCTGTTGGCAGCGGCGGCTGGCGCGATCGCAGCGCTGCTCGGTGCGCCGCTACCAGCGCTCGGCTAGGCGGTGGCGGTCGCGCGCGGCGGGCCGGGAAGCAGCTTGCCCCCAGCGACCGGCGTGTTGCGAATCATCTGCGGCAGCAGCGGCAACAGAACCCGCTTTGTGTAGGCGGCGCCGCCAAGCCGCATCGTCTCGCGGAGAGGATCCCAAGAGAGGCCGTAGCCGCGGCGGATCTTCGCTGGCAATGAGCCGATGATGATGAAGTTGACGGCCTCCACCAGTCCGCGCATATAGATCGGTGCCGGTGGGTGGAGGACGATTGCGAGGCTCTCCTCACGGGCGCTCTCAGTGACCCAGAGCTGATCGCCCTCGACCATCTCCGTCATGTAGGCGTCGAAGCCCTCAATTGTTGCTGGCATCTCGTGCTCTTCCAGGCCGAAGAGCTTGCCGACGAGGCGGTAGTCGCCCCAGAGCGCGTCGCGCTCGTCACGCGTCAGCTCTTCTACATAGAGGCGGTAGAGCCTGTCGGCTGAATCAACCAGCGCGGCCAAGGTCCAGAGCAGGAACTGTGGGTCGTCGGCGGCGTAAGGAGTGCCAGCCGGGTATTTGCCTGCCGGCTCTTCGAGCACGCCGTTGATCCGCGTGTGTACCTCGCGGACGCGCTCGGTCATCTGGTCGGCGTCATCGCGGCGCCCGAAATAGATCGTGTTCATAATCGTCGCCGTCCGTGCCAGCCGCGCGTGCGCAGCCTCTTTCGCTTCGGTCTTGATGAAGAAGCCTTCGAACATCACCGGGTGGGCGGCTTGCATCAGTAGCGCGCGGGCGCCGGAGAAGGCTACGACCAGCTCGCGGTTTACGCGGCGGATCAACGAATCGTCTTCGAAGTAGCCCTCACCGGGGCCAGCTGGGCGGAAAGAAATCTCTCTGAGCCGTGATGCGGTTGCCATACGTAGAAACGATACGAACCTCTACGCTGGAGCGACCATGCCTGCTGCTGCCTACGCCGGAAAAGAGTGCGTCTGTCAATACAAGAAAGGGATCTGTGACCAGACCTGCGTCAAAGACATGCTCGAGACGCCGTTCTACATCGCCTGCCTGAAGCTGAAAGGGCGGCGCTGCGTTGTAATCGGCGGCGGCGCGATGGGGCTCGAGAAGAGCGAAGGGCTGCTTGCCTGCGGCGGCGACGTAACGGTAATTTCGCCTGACGCCGGCCCAGAGCTCGAGGCGCTCGCAGCAGAAGGCTCAATCAGCTGGGAGCAGCGCGACTACGCCGGCCCCGAGGACCTTGAAGCCGTCTTCATCGTGATCGCCTGTACCGACTCAACCGAGACCAACATTCAGATCTACGAGGACGCTGAGAAGCGCGCGATGCTCGTCAACATCGTTGACGTTCCGCCGCTCTGCAACTTCATCCTGCCAGCAGTAGTCCGCACCGGCCCGCTGGCGATCGCAATCTCGACCGCCGGCGCATCACCGGCGCTGGCGAAGCGGATGAAGCGAGAGATCGGCGAGCTTTTCGGCGAGCAGTACGCGCAGCTCGCAATCATGCTGAACGAAACACGCGGCTGGGCGAAGGGAACGCTCCCCACCTATCAAGATCGCAAGGCCTTCTTCGAAGAGATCGTCAATGGTGAGCCCGACCCAATCGCGCTGCTCCGTGACGGCGACGCGGCGGCAGTGCAGGAGCTGATCGCTGCAGCCCAGCGCAGCCACGCGCCCGCCTGAAAGACCGGTCCCGCGCTAGGCTCGCCGCGTGAGCGGGCTGACGCACCTAAACGAGGATGGCGAAGCGCGAATGGTCGACGTATCGGGCAAAGAGCCCAGCGACCGTAAGGCCGTCGCACGGGCAGTTGTGCGGATGGAACCGGCGACAGCGGCAGCCGTAGCGGCCGGCGATGCGCCGAAGGGTGACGTGCTCGCCAGCGCACGGATCGCAGGGATCATGGCCGCCAAGCGGACGGCTGAGCTGATCCCGCTCTGCCACCCGCTGGGGCTAGACCACGTTGAAGTAGATGGGGTCATCGATGCCGAGGCCGGAACCGTCACCTTGACCGCAAGCGCCACCGTCCATGGGCCGACCGGCGTCGAGATGGAAGCGATGACGGCCGTCTCGGTAGCGGCGCTGACTGTCTACGACATGGTCAAGGGGATCGAACGCGGCGTCACAATCGAACGCGTGGAGCTGCTCGAAAAGAGCGGCGGGCGCTCCGGCCACTGGACCCGGCCCTAAGGCCAAGACCGCTTGATGCGAACAGCAATCCTGACGATCTCGAGCTCGCTCGCTCGTGGCGAAGGCGAAGACCTCTCCGGGCCAGCGCTGGCCGACGCGGCAACGGCGGCCGGCTGCGAAGTTGAGCTGCGCGAAGTGCTGGCCGACGACCAAGCGGCAATCGAGGCGCGGCTGCGCGAGCTGGTCGCGGACGGCTTCGATGTAGTCCTCACCAGCGGCGGCACCGGCCTTACCCCCGACGACGTAACGCCAGAGGCAAGCGAAGCGGTGATCGAGCGGGCCGTGCCTGGGATCGCCGAGGCGCTGCGCGCAGCCTCGATGCAGTTCACACCGGCCGCTGCGATTTCGCGGGCTACCAGCGGCGTCGCAGGCGGCACGCTGATCGTCAACATGCCAGGCAACCCGAAGGCAATCGGTGAGGCCTTCCCTGTTCTCGCACCAATTCTTGGCCACGCCGTCCGTCACATCGGCCGCCAAGGCGGACGGACAGATGGCGAGCACTGAGCCGGCCGTTGTCTGCTCCGGGCTGGTCCGCCGCTATGGCGAGCGGCGAGCGCTCGACGGCATCGACCTAACACTCGGTCAGGGCCAAACTCTTGTCGTCTTCGGCCCCAACGGCGCCGGCAAGACAACACTGCTGCGAGTGCTCGCCACGCTGCTGCGGCCGAGCGAAGGCGATGCGAGCCTGCTCGGAAGCGACCTGCGTAAAGAGGGTTGGAAGGTGCGGTCAAAGGTCGGCTTCCTCGGCCACCAGTCGCTCTGTTATGGCGACCTGACTGCGCGCGAGAACCTGCGCTACCACGCCAGGCTGCACGGCGTTTCCGACCCAGCAGCGCGGATCGAAGCGCTGCTTGAGCAGGCCAGGCTGAGCGACCGCGGCGACGAGCGCGTCTTCGGCTACTCACGCGGGATGCTGCAGCGGCTGGCGATCTGCCGCGCCGTGCTGCACGAGCCCGAGCTGCTGCTGCTTGACGAACCGCGCTCCAACCTTGACCCGGCAGCGATCGAGCAGGTTGAACCGCTGATCGGCGCGGCCGAAGGGCGAACGCGCGTAATCGCCAGCCACGACCCGGCCGGCGGCCTCGCCGAGGCAGACCTTGTGCTCGGCCTCCGAAGCGGAGCGGCAATCCTGCTGGAACCAGCGGCACAGGTGACGACCGACCAGATCGGCGAGCTCTACCGATGAGCGCCGCCCGCCCGCCGTCAACGCTCAGCGCTGCGCGAGCAGTTCTCTACAAGGAGCTAACGCTCGAACGGCGCGCGCCACAGACGCTGACCGCGATGGCACTCTTCTGCGCCAGCGCCTTTGTGATCTTCCACTTCGCGCTCGGCCGTGACGCGATCGAAGGCGCACTCGCCTCCGGCGTGCTCTGGGTGACGCTGACGCTGGCGGCGCTGCTGGGAATCGGCCGCAGCTTCGTCGCCGACCGTGAGGAGGGCGGCCTCGACGGCTTCCTGCTGGCCCCGGCGCCGCGCACCGCGCTGCTGATCGCCAAGGCAACGACGCTCTTCATCTTCCTGCTGATCGTTGGCGTTCTTGCAGCGCTGCTCTTCTCGGTGCTGCTGCTCGGGCCGACGCCAAGCGCCTCGCAGTGGGCCTCAATCGCGCTCCTAATCGTGCTCGCCGACCTAGGCATCGCGCTGGTCGGCACGTTGATCGCCGGGATCGCAATCCAGACCCGCGCGCGCGACCTGATCACCTCGATCCTCGCGCTGCCTTTGCTGATTCCGCTGCTGATCGCGGTGACGAAGGCCAGCGAACCGCTGCTGAGTGTTGGCGGCGGGACGCTCGCCTGGCGCTGGCTGGCACTGTTGGGGTTGTACGATCTGATCTTCGGGCTGCTCGCTTACGCCCTATTCGATTACTTGGTTGAAGACTGAGAAATGCCGACGACAAAGAGCCTCTACGGACGACGCCTTACCGGCTACGCGATCGCAACCGCAATCGTGCTGACAGCGTCTATCGCGCTGGCCTTCTTCTACGCACCGATCGAAGTTGACCAAGGCTTCTCGCAGAAGATCTTCTACATCCACGTGCCGCTGGCGATCGTCACACTTGGCGGCTTCGTCTTCGGCGGAATCTTTGGCATTCAATACCTGCGTAGCGGCGACACGCGCCATGACCTTCGCTCCTACACCGCGATTCACCAGGGTTTGATCTTCTGCATCGGCGCGCTGATCACCGGCTGCATCTGGGCTAAGGCGGCTTGGGGCCAGTGGTGGGTTTGGGATGAACCAACGCTGGTCTCGTTCCTGATCGTCTTCCTGCTCTATTGCACCTACCAGCCGCTGCGCTTCTCGATCGAAGACCCTGAGCGCCAGGCTCGCTACGCCGCCGTCTTCGCAGTTGTCGCCGGCGTCTTCGTGCCGGTCAACTTCATCGCCGTAAGGCTCGCCAGCCCCCTGATCCACCCGCGCGTTCTGGGCAGCTCCGGCGGCTCACTGCCGAACGACATGCGGATCGCCTTCTACAGCGCGCTGCTTGGGATTACGCTGCTCTTCATCACGATCTGCAAGTACGAGATGGCCTCCAAGCACAGCCGCGCCCAGCTGGCCGCATTGCGCCGCAGCCTCAGCGAAGAGAACGACGAGCCGGCAGCCGTTCGCACCGCTGCCCCTAGGATCGCCATTAAATGACCAACACACTTCCGCCCAACACCGGCTACGTCGCCGCCGCCTACCTCGTCTTCCTTTTCATCCTCCTGATCTATTTCGTGATCATGGCGATCCGCACCGCGCGAGTTGAACGTGAACTGGCCGAGCTGCTGACAAAGTCGGAGCAACGAAACTCACGCGATGCAGCAGCCGAAACGAGCAGCCAGTGAGCGAGCTGCTCGCAATTGGCATCTCGCACAAGACCGCACCCGTTGCGCTGCGCGAACGCGTCGCGCTGACCGAAGCCGAAGCCGACCGCTTTGTCCGCGAGCTGGTAGCCAGCGAGGAGCTGCGCGAAGCGGTCGTGATCTCGACCTGCAACCGCACCGAGGTTTACATCGTGGCTCGCAACTCGGTTGACGCCGAAAGCGTCCTGCTGAGCAAGCTCGCAGCGCGCGCGGGCATCCGCCCCACCGAACTCGTTGACATCGTCTACTCGCCGCGCAACTGCGACGCGGCGCGCCACCTCTTCCGCGTAACTGCCGGACTCGACTCAATGATCGTCGGCGAGAACGAAGTTCAGGGGCAGGTCCGCCGCGCCTACGAGACGGCGCTCGCCGCCGGGACGACGGGGCCATTCACCAACCGCCTCTTCCGGGCCGCGCTGCAGGCAGGCAAGCGGGTCCGAACCGAGACCGCGTTGGGCACGGCGCGCGTCAGCATCCCCTCGATCGCTGTTGCGCTAGCCGAAGAGACGGTTGGCGACCTCAGCGAACGCAGCGTTGTCGTTATCGGCGCCGGCGAGACGGCCGAGCTAACGGCCCGCGCGCTGAGCGAGCAAGGCGTAACGACAATGTTCGTCGCCAACCGGCGGATTGAACGGGCACGCGAGCTGGCGCAGCGCTACGGAGGCGACGTCGGTTCGCTCGATGAGCTTCCCGAGCGACTGATCGCCGCCGACATCGTCGTCGCTTCGACATCGTCACCGCACCCGATCATCGGCGCAGGCGAACTGGAGATCATGATGGAGGCGCGCGACGGCCGCGCGCTGCTGCTGATCGACATCGCCGTCCCGCGAGACATCGAGGATGGCTGCGACGACATTCCCGGAGTTCGCGTGCTGAACATGGACGACCTTCAGAACGCAGCGGCACGCAATCTGCAGGTCCGCGAAGGCGAGCGCGAGCAGGCGACGGAGATCGTCGAAGACGAGATCGACCGCTTCTCCGGCTGGATGGCGCAGCAGGGAGCTACTCCAACAATTGCGGCGCTGCGCGAACACGGCTCGTCGATCGTCGAGCAGGTGCTGGCCGAGAACGACGGTCGCTGGGAGAGCGCCTCCTCTCGCGACGTGGTTCGGGTTGAGGCGATAGCCCGCGCCGTAATGCAGCGACTGCTTCATGAGCCGACGATCCGCACGAAGGCCTTGGAGCAGGGTGGCGGCCACGGCAGGATTGCCGTGCTGCGAGAGCTATTTGGCCTCGACGAGGTGCCTGAGGAAGCCGCAGGGTCGAGCGCCGCTGCAGCCGAGGCAGACTTTGGCCAGGCCGCGGAGGTCCGCCCGCTGCGGCGCGAGTCGTGAAGCTTGGAACCCGCGGCAGCGCGCTGGCGCTGGCGCAGGCAGGGACGGTTGCAGCAGCCATCGACGGCTGCACGCTGGAGACGATCACTACCTCCGGAGACCGTGGGCGCGGCGCAGGCGATGACAAGGAACGCTGGGTTCGCGAGCTGGACGAGGCTCTGCTCGACGGGCGAATCGCTCTCGCAGTTCACTCGGCGAAGGATCTGCCGGCAAAGCTCGCCGACGGGCTCGTGATCGCCGCGACTCCGTTACGAGCCAACCCGTTCGACGCGCTCTGCGGCTCCGGCTCGCTGGAAGCGCTGGCAGAGGGCGCGCGAGTCGGTACCAGTTCGCTGCGCCGATCGGCCCAGCTGCTCGCACTCCGTGACGACCTGCAAATCATCGAATTGCACGGCAATGTCGATACGCGACTGGCCACGCTCGCCGGTGACGATCTCGAAGCGATCGTGATCGCAATGGCTGGCCTTGAACGGCTTGGGCGCGCGGCCGAAGCCGGAGCGGTGCTCGATCGAATGATTCCGGCCGGTGGCCAGGGAACGCTGGCGATCACTGCCCGCGAAGGCGACGCCGAATCGATCGCGCTGGCCGTCGCTCTCAACGACGCCGAGACTCATCGCTGCCTGACGGCAGAGCGGGCGCTGATCGAAGTGCTCGAGGCCGACTGCCACACACCGGTTGGCGCCCACGCAACGACCAACGGCGACGCAATGACGTTGGCAGCCTTTGTCGGTCGCGTTGACGGCTCGTCCTGGCTGCGCGATCAGTTGACGGTCAGCGGCGGGGTGGAATCGGCGGAAGCACTGGGCCGCGAGGTTGGTGAGCGACTGCTCGCGAGCGGCGCGGCTGAGGTACTGGGTCGATGAGCGCAGTCGCGGGAACCGTCTACCTCGTCGGCGCAGGCCCCGGCGACGAAGGCTTGATGACGCTGCGCGGCGCCGATCTGCTCTCCAGCGCCGATGTGATCCTGCACGACCAGCTAATCGGCCCACGCGCTCTGGATGGCGTACGCAGCGACGCTGAGCTGATCGACGTCGGCAAGATCGGCGGCGGCAAGCAGGTACCGCAGGAGGTCACGAACGAGCTGATCATCGAGCACGCCTTGGCCGGGCGCAGCGTCGTAAGACTGAAGGGTGGCGACCCGTTCGTCTTTGGGCGCGGCGGCGAGGAAGCGATCGCCTGCCTGGAGCGCGGGATCGCGGTCGAGGTCGTCCCCGGAGTCACTGCGGGAATCGCAGCCTCGGCCTACGCCGGCATCCCGGTAACGCAGCGCGGCGTAGCGAGCGCCGTCGCCTTCGTCACTGGCCATGAGAACCCCGACAAGCCGGAGACCCAAATCGACTGGCCGGCTTTGGCTGCCTTCCCCGGCACGCTGATCTTCTACATGGGCGTGCGCAGCCTTGGTCGGATCGCGGAGGCTCTGATCAGCGGTGGTCGCCCGGGCGACCAGCCCGCAGCAGTAGTCGAGCGAGGAACCTTCCCGGCTCAACGCGAGGTCGTCGGCACGCTCGAAACGATCGCGCAGATCGCCGAGGATGCTGAGATCAAAGCGCCTGCGATCACGGTGATCGGCGACGTCGCGGCGCTCGGCGAGCAGATCGGCTGGCGTGACCGCGCTCGGCCACTTGCTGGCAAGACGATCGCGGTAACACGCGCGCGCGCCCAGGCCAGTGCGCTGGCAACGAGACTCAGCGCGCTCGGCGCAGAGGTCGTCGAAGCACCGGCGATCAAGATCGAGCCACTGCACCCGGAGCTGCCCGATCTGACG
Organism: Actinomycetota bacterium; assembly: GCA_009699615.1. GTDB lineage: Bacteria > Actinomycetota > Thermoleophilia > Solirubrobacterales > Solirubrobacteraceae > F1-60-MAGs163. The sequence continues at coordinate 276 of WLNV01000039.1, read as the reverse complement.
CAGTACGACCTGCTCTGCCTGACCAGCCCGAACGGCGTTGAGCAGCTCTTCGCGGCGCTCGGTGACGCGCGCGAGCTCGCGGGCCTGACGGTCGCCGCAATCGGCCCCGGCACGGCGCGCGCGCTGCTCGCGCACGGAATCAAGGCCGACATCGTGCCCGACCGCTCGATCGCCGAAGCGCTCGTTGAAGCGCTCGCCGACCCGCCGATTCGGCGCGCGCTGATCGCCCGAGCCGAAGAGGCACGCGACGTGCTGCCCGACGCGCTCCGTGCGCGC
>WLNV01000038.1 GCA_009699615.1 Actinomycetota bacterium | reverse complement strand
TGATGACGCGCACGAACACAACGCAAAAAGGCCAGCGACGCATTACAACGTTGAAGAGGGAAGCATCGAGGCGGCCGCCGAGGAGATCAGCCGTGAGCTGGAGGAGCGCTGCTCCCAGTTGGAGGCGGAGGGAAAGCAGCTCGAGCCGCTGCGGCTGCGCCAGCGCACCCAGTACGACATCGAGATGATGCGCGAGGCCGGTTTCTGCAGCGGGATTGAAAACTATTCGCGAATACTTGACGGCCGCAAGCCTGGCGAGAGGCCCTACTGCCTGATCGACTACTTCCCCGACGACTTCGTCTGCTTCATCGACGAGTCGCACCAGACCGTGCCGCAGATTGGCGCGATGTACAAAGGCGACCGCAGCCGCAAACAGACGCTCGTCGACTACGGCTTCCGGCTGCCGAGCGCGATGGATAACCGCCCGCAGACCTTTGAGGAGTTCCTCTCGATCACGCCGCAGATCGTCTTCGTCAGCGCCACTCCCGGTGTCTACGAACGCGATCACTCCGGCGTGATCGCCGAGCAGATCGTGCGTCCTACCGGAATCGTCGATCCGGTGGTCGTAGTTCGCGAGACGTTGAATCAGATCGACGACCTGCTGGGAGAGATCAAGCAACGGATCGAGCTCGGGGAGCGAACGCTGGTCACCACCCTGACGAAGAAGATGAGTGAAGACCTGACCGACTACCTCGTCGAGATGGGCATTCGCGTTCGTTATCTGCACAGCGACGTCGACACGCTCGAGCGGATTCAGATCATCCGCGACCTCAGGCTCGGAGAATTCGACGTGCTCGTTGGCGTCAACCTGCTGCGAGAAGGGCTCGACATTCCGGAGGTTTCACTGGTCGCGATCTTGGACGCGGACAAGGAAGGATTCCTCCGTGGAGCGACCTCGCTGATTCAGACGATTGGTCGTGCCGCGCGCCACGTTGACGGGACCGTCGTGATGTACGCCGATCGTGAGACCGACTCGATGAAGACGGCGATCTCGGAAACCAATCGCCGCCGCGAGATCCAGCTGGCCCACAACGAGCGCTACGGGATCACGGCAGCCTCGATTACGAAGGGCGTAAGCGACATCGCCGAGTTCCTCCAGGCCGAAAGCAAGACGCCGAAGAAGGGTCGCCGCGGTGCCAAACGCGACGTCAGCGACCACGCACCCGACGAGCTTGAGAAGGCGATCGTCACACTGGAAGAGGAGATGCTCTCGGCCGCCGAGGAACTCCGCTTTGAACACGCCGCTCGGCTTCGCGACGAGCTGCGCGACCTCAAGCGCCAGCTGGACGGGCTTGAGGCCGCGGGCCTACGGCCCGAACCGGCTACCGACTGACTCTCCGCGCTGTAGGCTCTGCCGCGCGATGCGGCCTTCTCTCATAGCGCTGTTGGCCGCACTCTCGTTCGGTGCGATCGCGGAGCCCTCCGCAGCGGCCCTGCCAGCTCGGTTCTTCGGCGTTACAGGGAACGGACCGCTTAACGGCGCTGGGGTTGATCTAGTGAAGGAGGGCGCGCTTATGCGCAGCAATGGTGTTCGCTCGCTGCGACTGACGATCGAGTGGCCCGAGCTGCAGCCGTATGCCAGCTTCGCCGCCGTGCCGCCCACCGAGCGGAGTCGGTTTGTCGATGTTGGGGGAATCCCGACCGACTTCGCGGCGACCGACGCGCGGATCAGGGCTGCCGCGCTCAACGACGTTGAGGTCTTGGCTCTCGTGCTCCGCTCGCCGCTGTGGGCCGGTAGCGACCCGTCGGAGTATCTGACTCCACCGCGCGATCCGAAGGATTACGGACGATTTCTGACGACGTTGATCGGTCGCTATGGGCCTGAAGGAAGCTATTGGGCAGAAAACCCGGCAATTCCCCGGCGGCCGCTGCACCAATTTCAGATTTGGAACGAGCCGAACCTGAAGCACTTTCTGCCGGTGCCCTCATGGGCCCCTACCTACGTGAAGCTGCTGCGAGCCGCGTTCCGTGCGGTCAAAGCCGCCGACCCGGCGGCAACCGTCGTCACAGCGGGGATGCCGAACTTCGTCTGGCGTGATTACGCGAAACTCTTCAAGGCCGGAATGCGGTCCCGCGGCTACTTCGATGCCGTCGCCGTGCACCCGTACACCGACACTGCCGCCGGCTGCATAACGATCCTCGACCGCGTCCGCCACGTGCTCGACGTCAACGGCGCGCGCGCCGCTCCACTTTGGGTTACGGAGACAGGGTGGCCGTCCGGCCGCGGCCGCGCAAAGGTCTTGCCGCAGCATCGCGGATGGGTGACCAACGCTGCCGGGGAGGCGGCCCGCGTGAGGCAGGTCTATAAAGCGTACGCTGGCAATGCGCGGCGTTTGAAGCTGAGTCGCGCCTTCTGGTACACGTGGGTCAGCACCGACCGCGGGAGCGACGATGCGTGGGAATACGCCGGTCTGAGAAGGGTCAACAGCAAGGGCGCCTTCGTTGATAAGCCTGCGCTCGCCGCCTACCGGAGCGTTGCCCGCAGCTTGACTGCAATCGGTCGCTAATCGACGCAGCGTTGCGTTCAATCGGCTCCGGCGTGACCGATATCGGGCTAGGCTTGAATGATGAGCAACAGTCCTTCAAACGACCCAGACGAGAGCCGTACAGAAGCATTGGCACGGATTGAGGCAACTGAACGGGGGTTGGAGCAGCTTGCAGCAACCGTTCGCGCCTCGACCTCCGAACTTCAGCAGGAGCTGGCGCAGCTCCGGCTCAACGTGATCGAGATGCACAACCACGCCGTCTCGCGTCCAACACCACTGACCGAGCCGCCGGTTGGGGGAGACGCACCGGAGGGCAGCACCGAGGGTGCGCGGCTCGTAGCGCTTGACCTTGTCGGGCGCGGAGTTGCTCTCGACGAAGCCAAACAACGGCTGATTGACGCCTTCCCCGGCGTTGACGCCGAGCGGGTTTTGCGTGAGGTTGGCGCAACTCCAGGCGTCTGAGAGCGTTGTAACCACCGTGCGCGTCTTCGTCACAGTCGTTGCAGCTGCACTTTCAGCCGCGATCTTCGCAGTCCCTGCCGGGTCTGCAACCGTTGCGCCGGGCTTCTTCGGCGTGATGGCCAATGGTCCGCTTGACGCCCCGGGCGTCAACCTCGGCAAAGAAGGCGCAGTAATGCACGCCAACGGCGTCGGCACGATTCGGCTGCCGGTCCAATGGCCCCAGCTGCAGCCGTACGCGAACTTTGATCAGATTCCGGCCTCAGCGCGAGGCCACTTCACCAATGTCGGTGGGATTCCAACCGACTTCTCGATTGTTGATGCGCAGATCGGCGCTGCTGCTCGCAACAAGATCGACGTGACGGCGTTGGTCTTGCGCGCCCCAGCATGGGCTGCTGTCGATCCGAGCGAGACCTTCTCGCCGCCGCGTAACCCTGCGACGTACGCGCGCTTCCTAGCTACGCTGATCGGCCGCTACGGGCCGAAGGGGAGCTTCTGGCCTGCGAATCCATCCGTGCCGAAGCGCCCACTGCGCAACTTTCAGATTTGGAACGAGCCGAGCCTGAAGCGCTACTTCCCGGTCAAATCTTGGGCGCCGGCTTACGCCAAGCTACTGCGTGCCTCATACACGGCTGTAAAGGCGGCCGACTCGAAGGCAACGGTGATCACGGCCGGGCTCCCGAACTTCTCTTGGCGCGACTACGCCACGCTCTTCAAGGCAGGAATGCGCTCGCGCGGCTACTTCGACGCCGTGGCAGTCCACCCGTTCACCGGCACTGCTGACGGCAGCGTCAAGATCCTCGGCTTCGTGCGCGCCGTCCTCGATGCGAACGGTGCCCGCAACACGCCACTTTGGGTGACGGAGATCTCCTGGCCATCTGGGCGGGGCAAGGCCGATGCCAACCAGAGCTGGGTCACGACCGAGGCTGGAGAGGCGCTGAAGGTGGATCAGGTCTACCGGGCCTACGCCAAGAACGCGAAGCGGCTGAAGCTTGCCCGTGCCTACTGGTACAACTGGGTCAGCAGTGACAGCGGCACTCAGGATGCCTTCGAGTACGCCGGATTGCGCGCCGTCGGCCCCGATGGAAGCTTCGTCGACAAGCCAGCGCTTGCGGCATATCGCAGAGTTGCACTCGCTCTGACGCGCTGAGCAACTGCTGCGGTCATCACTCCGAAGCGGCGGGCGTCGGCCAATAGACTGGAACCGATGGCGCCAAAGAACTCAATCGTCGTTTCGGGCGCCCGCGAGCACAACCTCAAGGACATCTCGCTCGAGCTTCCGCGCGACGCGCTCGTCGTGATAACCGGCCTCTCGGGTTCCGGCAAATCATCGTTGGCATTCGACACGATCTACGCCGAAGGTCAGCGCCGCTACGTCGAGTCGTTGAGCGCCTACGCGCGGCAGTTCCTCGGGCAGATGGACAAGCCTGACGTCGATTCGATAGAGGGCCTTTCACCAGCAATCTCGATCGACCAGAAGACCACCTCGCGAAACCCGCGTTCGACGGTCGGGACTGTCACCGAGGTGTACGACTACCTGCGCCTGTTGTGGGCCCGCGTCGGTCATCCACACTGCTACAAGTGCGGCGCTCCAATCGCTGGCCAGTCAGCCGACCAGATCATCGATCAGGTCACTGAACTGCCGGAGGCGACGCGGTTGCTCGTGATGGCGCCTCTGATCAGGGACCGCAAGGGCGAATACGGGAAGCTCTTTGAAGGGCTTCGCTCCGATGGCTACTCGCGCGTCAAGGTTGACGGCGAGCTTCGAATGCTCGACGAGGAGATCGAACTCGACCGAAAGTTCAAACATTCGATCTCGGTCGTGATCGACAGGCTCGTTATTCGTGAAGGGGTACGCAAGCGTCTCGCCGATTCGATTGAGACGGCTGTTGCGCTGGCGGGCGGGATCGTTGAAGTTGAAACCGCCCCCGAGCAAGGCGAGGGCGAGCTGATGACCTTCTCCGAAAGCTTCGCCTGTCTCAAGTGCGGCGTCTCAATGCCGGAGCTCGAGCCGCGAATCTTCTCGTTCAACTCGCCGCACGGCGCCTGCGAACGCTGTACCGGCCTTGGCTCGCAGATGGAGATCGACGAAGAGCTGATTGTCCCGGACCCTTCGCTCTCAATCGCGGCCGGCGCCTTGGCGCCTTGGGCGGCGAGCAGCTCCAACTACTACGAACAGATCACGCAGGCGCTGGCTGCCGAATACGACGTTGACATGTCCGTGCCGTGGAATTCGCTGACGAAGGTCGAGCGTGACTACTTCCTTCACGGAACCGGCAAGAACTCGATCGAAGTCACCTACCGCAACCGCTACGGACGCACGCGTTCCTACTCCACGCGGTTCGAGGGGATCATTCCCAATCTCGAGCGCCGCTACCGCGAGACCGACTCAGAAGCGATGCGCGAACGGATTGAGGAGTTCATGGCGGTCGCTGCCTGCCCGGCCTGTGAGGGTTCGAGGCTGCGACCGGAGTCGCGTGCGGTGCTGATCGGCGGGATCTCGATCAACGAGTTCACGTCGCTGTCGGTGCGCCGCGCCTTGAAGTGGGTTGATGAGGTAGAGATGAGCGAGACCGAGGCCCACATAGCTCGGCTGATCATGCGCGAGATCTCGGAGAGGCTCAGCTTCCTTGAGAACGTCGGAATTGGCTACCTCTCGCTCGACCGCGCGGCCGCGACGCTCTCCGGGGGCGAAGCACAGAGAATCCGCCTGGCAACGCAGATTGGCTCGGCCTTGGTAGGAGTGCTCTACGTGCTCGACGAGCCCTCAATCGGCCTTCATCAGCGCGACAACGGCAAACTGATCAAGACGCTGGAGAACCTGCGCGACCTCGGCAACACGGTGCTGGTCGTGGAGCATGACGAGCAGACGATGCGCGCGGCCGACTGGCTGGTCGATATGGGCCCGGGGGCCGGCGAGCACGGAGGCCAAATAGTCGCTCAAGGGACCGCCGCGAAGGTCGAGAAGAGCAAACGCTCATTGACCGGCCAGTTCCTCGCGGGAACCGTGCAGATCGAAGTGCCGGCGACTCGGCGCGAGCCGAATGGCGTCGTCGAAGTGCGTGGGGCTCGCCAACACAATCTGCGTGACATCAACGTGCAGTTTCCACTCGGTGTATTCACCGTCGTCACCGGCGTCTCCGGCTCCGGCAAGTCGACGCTCGTCAACGAGGTCCTGTTCAAGTCGGTGGCAAATCGACTTCACCGTGCGCGCCAGCGGCCCGGGGCGCACGAGCAGGTGCTCGGGTTGGAGCAGCTCGACAAGATCATTCAGGTCGACCAGTCGCCGATCGGCCGGACGCCGCGCTCCAACCCGGCGACGTACACCGGCCTCTTCGACGTGATTCGCGACCTCTTCTCAAAGACGCCGGAGGCGCGAGCCCGTGGCTACAAGGCTGGACGCTTCTCATTCAACGTGAAGGGTGGGCGCTGCGAGGTCTGCCGCGGTGACGGGCAGATCAAGATTGAGATGCACTTCCTGCCTGACGTATACGTGCCCTGCGAGCAGTGCCACGGCAAGCGATACAACAAGGAGACGCTCGAGGTTCGGTTCAAGGGGAAGACGATCGCCGACGTGCTCGACATGCCGGTCGAGCAGGCACTCGAGTTCTTCGTCCACATTCCGAAGGTTCACCGCCGACTGCAGACGCTGAGCGACGTAGGGCTCGGCTACCTGCGACTCGGGCAGCCCGCCACGACGCTGTCGGGAGGAGAGGCGCAGCGCGTCAAGTTGGCAACCGAGCTGTCGAAGATCGCCACCGGCAAGACGCTCTACATCCTCGACGAGCCGACGACCGGCCTCCACTTTGCCGATGTTCAACGACTGCTCGAGGTACTCCACCGCCTAGTCGATTCGGGCAACTCGGTCGTCGTGATCGAGCACAACCTTGATGTGATCAAGACGGCAGACCGGATTATCGATATGGGGCCGGAGGGCGGCGACGAAGGCGGCATCGTCGTCGCCGAAGGAACTCCGGAAGAGGTCGCAGGAACTGCCGGGTCGCACACCGGAGGCTTCCTTGCCGAGCTGGTCAAACCGGCCAAGCCCGCCGCCAAGTCGAAGCCTAAGGGCGTCGCGCCTGGCCGCAAGCCCAGCAAGCGCCCGGCAAAGGCCGCGGCTTAGGGTTCTGGGATGGCAGCCCCAAAGCTGACATCCGAGATGGCGCGCCTCTGGGTCGTGAAGTGGCGCTGGTACGAGCGTGATTCGCTGCCCTGGCGGCGCTTCCTGATCCACCGTGAGATGGCCAAACGAGGAGCCTTTGCGCGTTGGCCGCTTCAAGGAGAGCCGCTTGAGATGTTCCGGCAAGGTCGCCTCGAAGTGGGGGAGGGAACGCTCTTTGAGCCCGGCGTCTGGCTGACCGGCGGTGAGAGCGGTCAGATCACGATTGGCAAAGGTGTCTTCCTCAACCAGTTGGTGATGGTCGCGGCGTTGGAGTCGGTGACAATCGGCGATCACTGCATGGCTGCGAACGGCTGCATGATCACCGATGCAGACCACCGCTTCGATCATCCAACCAAGCCGATTACACACCAGGGCTTCAAGCACAAAGGCCCGACCACGATTGGTCAAAACGTCTGGCTCGGCGCCAACTCCGTCGTGACCGGCGGAGTGACGATCGGCGAGCGATCGGTGATCGGCGCAGGCAGCGTCGTGACGAGCGACATCCCGGCCGGCGTGATCGCCGCCGGTGCCCCAGCGCGCGTCTTGCGGGAGATCGAGTTCTCGAGCTGAGGCGGCTTGGTTCCAATGCCCTGGCTGCAAGTGCACAGGTATGGTGATGGCAATGCAGCAGAGTGACGACGCAGAGCACCCGACGCGCCGCGGCCGCATTGCCGCCGCCGAACGTTTCGGTGCGAGGCACTTTCTCGGTCTGGTCTTTGCGGTCGCAGTCGTATGTGCGCTGATATCCGTGCGTGCGTCGCGTGGAGGAAGCTTCCGCGACGACGATCTCGTGAATATCGGCTACAGCCAGGACACGGGCTTCAGTCTTGGCAGTTGGCTTGGGCCTTCACAGTTCCGCGAACACCTAGTTCCTGGCGCTTCGCTGATGCACAAGCTGGTGGCCGCCTTTGGCCCCGAGTGGTGGATGGCGCAGCTGGCAGCAGCAATCCTCGTCGCAATCCTGGTGTTCGGAATCGCGCTCACCGTGCGCGCGATAACTCAATCGCCCTGGTTTGCAATCGCGACATCGGCGCTCGTCGGAACGAGCGTTGTTGTTATCTCGATTGCCAATTGGTGGACGGCAACCAGTGTGCATCTGCCGATGTTGTGCGCAGCGGCTTTCACCACGTTTGCTGCGCTCCGTTGGTTGGAAACTCGTTCCAAGCCGTGGTTCGCGATCGCCGTCGCAGGGCAGCTGCTCGCCTGCTCGTTCTCAGATCGCGCGGTGCCGGTGCCCCTGATGATCGCGGTCGTGCTCGTAGCGGCCGGGTCGACGACAATCCGGCCAACGGCGAAGCAAGTTTGGGCTGATCTAAAGGCCGCATTGCCCCTAATCGTCGGCCTATTCGCCGTTGTTCTGCTCCAGATTGCCTTGACGTTCATGCTGTCGGGCGCCGGGACCGCGAATCCAGCGCTGACCGGGGCGCTCCACACCGGTCAAGCCGTTTGGAAGGACTTGGTCAGGTATTGGTGGGAGATTGGTGTTTCGGCGACGGTGCTCAACTCATGGGAGGCAGTTCTTCCAGAAGCCATGGATGCGGCACTCACGACTGGCGGCGCCGCTGGACTCGCGCTGATCGCGATCGTGGCTGGGCTGACGATCCGATCGGCAAAATCGGCTTTGATCTGGGCCGCGTTGGCAATCCTCGTGACCGTGTCGGGAATCCAGATTGCGTTTGGCCGTCTCATCTATGTGGGGCCTCAGTGGCTTGCTGGAGTGCCGCGGTACCAGGAGCTGACGGTCCTGTTCATCGCGGTACTTGTGCCAGCAGCATGGGCCGCGTCAGGGAAGCCGTTCCCGCGGAGCAGGCTCGCAGCAATCTCGCTCGCGGTTCTAGCAGCAGCCTTTGCAGTTAGCTGGTTGGCTCACCTGCGAACCGATATTCGCGCCGCACAGCCCCACGTCATCGCAGCGGCAACCTACGCGCGTACGATGAAGGCCTCGCTCCAATGGTGGGAGAAGCAGCCGGGCCCAAAGACCGTGCTTGACGAGCGGGTGCCAGGCGAAGTCGTCTTCGCGGTTCCGGCCACGCAGGGGTACAACCTCGCCTCGCGGGCAGCGCGCGTATTCGCTCCCGGCGTTGTGGTTCCGCCGCTAAACGCGATCGACGGGCGACTCCTGAGGCTTGATCAAGGTGGCTCACTTCGAGAAGTCCGCTCCGGGCCGTCCCGCAGCCTTCGCTTGAAGGCGCCGGGCTGCGGGCGCGCATCTCCTACTGCTGTATGGGGAACCGCCGGTCGCTACTCGGTCCCGGCCCAGATACCCACTTCCGTAGCAACTGATGGCCGCGCCATCCTCCTGCGTGTCGTACTCGCGAAGAGCCAAGGGGTCGGTTCAGTGGGAGTTCTCGCCGTTGGCGCTTGGCCCTCCTACGAGCTGGCCCAGGAGACGCACCCGGATGGTTTTAGGGTCGTCATGCCAGCCGGAACATCCAACATCGAACTGCAGCTCTGGCATGGGGCCAGCACCTGCGTCAGCTCGATTGAGGCCGCTCCAATTCTCTACCCCTGACTCGTCGGCCAGCGGAGAGGCGGGTCGCTCAGTAGTCGATCAGTCCCGCTCGTCGTCGGCGCGGAACGCGGTCAGCTCGTCATGGTCGATCGAATATCCGTGCTCAGGGCCGGGGAACGAACGGTCGCGGACGTCCTCGGCAAAGGCTCCGACTCCGTCCACCATCTCGTCAAGAATGTTCGCGTAGCGCTTGACGAAGCGCGCGCCGAGTCCCTCACGGATGCCGAGCAGGTCGTGGAAGACCAGCACTTGGCCGTCGACGCCGCCGCCAGCACCGATGCCGATCACAGGAACGGAAATCTGCGGCATGATTTCGGCCGCCAGCTCGGACGGGATCGCTTCGAAGACGATCGAGAAGCAACCGGCGTCTTGTAGGGCGACGGCTTGGTCGCGGATCAGCATTGCCTGCTCAGCGGTCTTTCCTTGCGCGCGGTAGCCGCCTAGCGCAGTAGATGTCTGCGGAGTGAGGCCAACGTGGCCCATTACTGGGATTCCCGCGTTGCTGATGGCTCGGGCGCGAGCTAGCGAGGTGGGGCCGCCTCCTTCGAGCTTGACGGCCCCGCAGCCGGCTTCCTTCACAAACCGCAACGCGGTTGTTACGGCCTGCTCGTCGCTCACCTCGTAGGAGCCGAATGGAAGGTCGCCAATCAAGAAGGGCGATTGCAGTCCACGACGGGCGGCTTTCGCAAGCATCAGGATCTCGTCGAGCTCGACCGGAACCGTGGAGTCGTAGCCGAGCACCGTCATTGCACCAGAATCGCCGACCAGGACGAGGTCAACGCCAGCTTTCTCGGCTGCAAGTGCGCTGGGGTAGTCGTAGGCCGTGACCATCACGATCGGCTCGCCGAGGCGCTTCATCTCAGCCAAGCGCGGAAGCGTCATTGGCAGGCTCGAGGCGTCTGACGGGACTGCGAGTCGGTTTGGCATCGTGGACATCGTCTGCTCCTTGTCTATCGGTCGGCGCCGCCTAACAGCGAGCGGTCGCCGCCTCTCGATTGGCACTGACGGTCAAGTTGTC
>WLNV01000037.1 GCA_009699615.1 Actinomycetota bacterium | reverse complement strand
CCCCGTAGCGTCGGCGCCAATGGTTACCGAGGTTCTCACATTCGCGATCGACGGGCTGCAACCGGTGCCGGTGACAGTTGAAGCTGATCTACGCAGGGGGCTGCCGAGTTTCACGATCGTGGGTCTCGCCGACCGAGCCGTCGCCGAGGCACGCGAGCGCGTCCGTGCTGCGCTCGTCAACTGCGGCTTCGAGTTTCCGATGCGGCGGCTGACCGTCAACCTGGCGCCGGCCCACTTGCGCAAAGCCGGCCCCGGCTTTGACTTGGCAATCGCTGCCGCGATCCTCGCCGCGAGCGGCCAGATATCGGCCGAGTCTTTGGCCAATACGGCGCTCTTTGGCGAGCTCTCACTCGGTGGAGAGCTCCGTGCCTGCCGTGGAGCCTTAGCCGTAGCCGAGGGCGCGCAGCGCGCCGGGCTGGATCTGCTGGTCGTGCCGACCGACTCTGCCGCCGAGGCCCGCCTGGTCGGTTCACTGCGCGTTGGCGCGCTGGCGATGCTCAGTGACCTCGGAGCGGTATTGGGTGGCTCATCCGTTGAGCTCGACCCCAAGCCGGTCGCCGAGAGCGAGCCGCGGCAGACGGCGGTCCCAAATCTTGCCGATGTCCGCGGCCAACGCGGAGCGATCGATGCTCTTACGATCGCCGCTGCCGGAGGGCACAATCTGCTCTTGAATGGTCCGCCCGGGACCGGCAAGACGATGTTGGCCCGTCGGCTGCCGGGGATACTCCCGCCGCTAAGTCGGCCCGAGGCGCTCGAGGTCACTCGCATCCAGAGCATCGCTGGGATTGGGGGCGACGGCCTCCTTGCCATCGAGCGACCGTTCCGCGCTCCCCACCACACGATCTCGGCTGCCGGCCTGGTCGGTGGTGGCGCCGTGCCGCTGCCGGGGGAGTCGACGCTCGCGCACCGCGGAGTGCTCTTCCTCGACGAGCTTTCCGAGTTCGACCGCCGCGCACTTGAGGCACTGAGGCAGCCGCTGGAGGACGGCGAGGTCACGATCGTGCGCGGTCAGAAGATCGTCCGCTTCCCAACGCGGTTCGCGCTGGTCGCGGCGACCAATCCATGCCTTTGCGGTCGCGGCGGGAAGGACTGTCGCTGCAGCGAACCAGAGTTGCTTAGGCACCGTCAGCGCCTCTCGGGCCCTCTGCTCGACCGAATCGACCTCGTAGTCGCGGTAGAGAGACCGTCGTCGTCGGCGCTGGAGGCGGAGTCATTGACCAGCAGTGAGGCGGTCGCTGAACGAGTCGCGGCCGCGCGCTCTGTGCAACTTGCTCGCAGCGGCTGCGCCAACGCACATCTCGTCGCGCGGGATCTGCTCGGTGCGGTCAATTGCGGCAAGGACGCTAGGCGAGCGTTGGCGCACGCCTACGACGGAGGTGGGCTGAGCGCCCGCGGGCGCGACCGCTCGCTACGCGTGGCGCGCACGATCGCCGATCTCGCGGGCGAACAGCAGATAGGGATAGACGCGCTCGCTAAAGCTCTCGCCTACCGCCATGAAAGCGACCGGCTTGGCCCCCGATGATCCGCGCCTGCGATCACTGCACGCGGCGCAGCTGGCTGGTCGGTCGTCTCTCCGCAAACCTTGACCGTATCCGAGGCAATCGACCGGCGATCCGTGGCGTTCTGGCTCTCAGTGACCGCAAGCTGATCGCCGCTCTCGCTGGCCGTGATCGGGTAACTGTTGCTGCCCAATGGTCGCGGCTCGACTGCGCCGCCGAACGTGAGCGTTGGCGAGCAGCATCGACGACGGCGATCTGTCGCCACGACCCCAAGTTTCCAGCCGGGCTTGAACAACTCTCAGACCCGCCTGCGGTGCTGCACGTCTACGGAGAGCTGAGTCGCTTCGTCGAACTGCTTGATGCCTCGGCATCGGTCGCGCTCGTGGGCGCGCGCCGTGCTTCGGTCGACGGTCTAGAGCTGGCCCGTGAGCTCGGCCGCACACTCTCACTATGCGACGTCGCTGTGATCAGCGGAATGGCCCTCGGGATCGACAGCGCCGCTCATGAAGGCGCACTCGCTGCTGGCGCGCAGACGATTGCAGTCCTCGCCTGCGGCCCCGAACGGGCCTACCCCGCGAGACGGAAGCAACTCCACTCGGAGCTGGCGCAGCGCGCGGCGGTGGTGTCTGAACTTCCGCCAGGCACAGTCCCTTACCGCTGGGCGTTCCCGGCGCGAAACCGGATCATCGCTGCGCTTGCACAGATGACCGTCGTCGTCGAGGCAGCAGAGCGCTCCGGATCGCTGATCACCGCCGAGATAGCCGCCGATCTCGGGCGATCTGTCGGCGCGGTTCCCGGTCATCCTGGTTCCTGGCACAGCAGTGGCGCAAACTCGCTGCTGAGGGACGGTGCGCACCTTGTCCGTGACGCGCGTGACATCCTCGATGATCTCTACGGCGCTGGCGTAGTCGGGGCCGACCGCGCGCGTCCGCTTCCGCTGCCAGCCGGCCTCAGCGCGGACCATCAGGCCGTAATCCGTGCCGTCGAATCAGGGTTCTCGACCGCCGCGAGCATCGGCGAGAGCTGTGGCGCGGCTGCCGATGTGCTCGCGCCGCTTACCGAGCTAGAGCTGCTTGGTGTGCTCCGGCGACGCGACGACGGAACTTACGTCCGGCTATGAGTTGGCTCCGGTGCCAGCCGTTCGTCGTCGGCATCGGCGTGGCACTCTGCCCTGCGGTCGGGCGGGTGGCATAATCGCAGGACGCGCGCATCGTGCGCCGACCGAGCCAATGGAGCCCCGCTGAGATGACCGACACCGCCACCTTCAACATGAAGCACCGCAGCGCAGCGTTGACCGAGGGTCCTGAGCGTGCCGCCGCACGCGCCTACCTCAAAGGGATCGGCTACGACGATGAGGCCCTTGCCAAGCCGATCATCGGTGTTGCCTCCACTTGGATCGAAACGATGCCGTGCAACTTCCACCTCAGGGCCCTCGCTGCGAAGGTTAAGGAAGGGATTCGCGCTGCGGGCGGAACTCCGATGGAGCTCAACACGATCGCGATCTCCGATGGGATCACGATGGGCACCCCAGGGATGAAGACCTCGCTCGTTTCGCGCGAGATCATCGCCGATTCGATTGAGCTCGTCGGCCGGGGGCATCTCTTCGACGGAGTCGTCGCTCTCTCCGGTTGCGACAAGACGATTCCCGGAACCGTGATGGCGATCGCGCGGCTCAACGTGCCGTCGGTGATGCTCTACGGCGGCTCGATCCCGCCGGGCCGCTTCAAGGGCCAGGACGTAACGATTCAAGACGTCTTCGAAGCCGTTGGCGCACACTCAGCCGGCAAGATGAGCGATGAAGATCTTTACGAGCTTGAGGGCGTAGCGAGCCCGGGGGCCGGTGCCTGCGGCGGCCAGTTCACCGCCAACACAATGGCGATGGCCTACGAGATCATGGGAATCTCCCCGATGGGTTCGGCGATGGTTCCGGCCCAGGACGCGACCAAGGCCGATGTCGCCTTCTCTATCGGCGAGCTCGTCATGGACGTGCTGCGCCGCGGCGTGCTGCCGAGCGAGATAATCACTCGGAGATCGATCGAGAACGCGATCGCAGGCGTCGCTGCCAGCGGCGGCTCGACCAACGCGGTCCTTCACCTTCTGGCGCTAGCGCGCGAGGCCAAAGTCGAGCTGGACATCGACGACTTCGATCGCATCAGCGAGGCGACGCCGCTGCTCTGCGATCTCAAGCCTGGCGGCAAGTACGTTGCCGTCGACCTCTACGCAGCCGGCGGTGTGCCGCTCGTCGCGAACCGCCTGTTGGAGGCCGGTCTCCTCCACGAGGATGCTCCGACCGTCACCGGTCTGTCGATCGGAGAGGAGGCCGCTAGGGCAACGGAGACCGAAGGCCAGCAGGTCGTGCGTCCGCTCGACAATCCGGTCAAGTCCTCCGGAGGTCTCGCGATTCTGCGCGGCAACATAGCGCCGGAAGGGTGCGTTGTGAAGTTGGTAGGTCACGAACGTCGCCACCACGAGGGCCCAGCGAGGGTCTTCGAGAGCGAAGAGCTGGCAATGGAAGCCGTCACGGGCGGGACGATCCAGAAGGGTGACGTCGTGATTATTCGCAACGAAGGCCCGGCTGGCGGCCCCGGGATGCGCGAGATGCTCGCCGTCACGGCGGCAATCAATGGCGCTGGCCTAGGTGAGCACGTTGCACTGCTCACCGACGGGCGTTTCTCCGGCGCAACCTACGGCTTCATGGCCGGTCACGTGGCGCCGGAAGCCTTCCGCGGCGGGCCAATTGCGGCTGTGCGCGACGGCGACAAGATCACGATCAACGTCGACACGCGGACGCTCGATGTCGATCTCACAGTCGCCGAGATCGACGAACGCGTCGCCGCGTATATCCCACCGGCCAATCCCGATCGCACCGGTGTGCTCGCGAAATACGCCGATCAGGTCGGCAGTGCATCCGAGGGCGCAGTGACGCTCGTAGAAGATCCTCGCTGAATCTCGATAATGCGCATCGCGATCGACATCGACTCCACGCTTCACCATTACTGGGAGCAGCTAGCCGAGGTTGTTCGTCTTCGCTATGGAGTTGTGCTGCCGTACGAGCAGCAGCACACGTGGGGGATCAGTCAGCTTGAGCAGGAGCAGCTCGCCGACACGATCGCTGAGACTCACAGCGAGGAATGGATCAGTGCGGCCGAGCCCTACCCGGGCTCTGTTGAGGTCGTCAACAGCTGGTCTCAGGCTGGCCACTTCATCCACATCACCAGCCACCGCGACGTGGCTGCAGCGGCGCCAACCGAACGCTGGCTTGACGCGATTGGACTCCAGTACGACGAGCTCTATTGCTCGTACGACAAGATCACGCGCTGCCGCGAGTTGGAGATAGATCTGCTCGTCGACGACAGTCCCGTCAACCTCCAGAGTGCGCTTGACGAGGGAATCCACGGCGCGACGCTGCTTCATCCTTGGAACGCCGAAGTGTGCAAGTCGCGTGAGATTACGAGCGCCGAGGATTGGCCGGAGCTCGGGCTCCGGCTCGGCCCGCTGCTCGCGGCGACCGGCAGCTAACAGCAGCCGGCAGGGAGCGGCGCGTGGGCGGCGAATCAGAGAAGAGCGCTCGGACCGGCGCATCCCGTCTCTTCGGCGATCTACATTGGTCTGACGCTCCAATATGCCCCGTAAGTACTTACTACCGATCGTCGCCGCTGGCGCATTCTTGGTCCTGCTTCTGGGAGGGGCGTTCGCCTACGACAGCGCGACCTCTCAGACGATCGCCCACGGCGTCACGGTAGGCAACGTCGACGTAGGCGGACTGTCAGCCGACGAGGCGCGCGTGAAGTTGCACCGGGACCTTCTCGGATCGCTCGAAACTCCAGTCACGGTCACGCGCGGGAAACGCTCTTGGCAGCTCGGGCCGCAGCAGTCAAAGATCGGCGCTGACATCAACGGCAGCGTGAACGCAGCGCTCGCGAAGAGCAACGGTGGGAACTTCCTCGTACGCGCCTACCGCAAGCTCACCGGAACTGAAATCGACGCATCCGTGGATCCGGCAGTGACGTTCTCAAGCCCGGCTGTCGCGAAGTTCGTTCGCCGAGTCACGAAGGCCGTTGACCGGCCTGCGACCGACGCGTCGTTGGCGTTCACAGTCTCGGCTGTTGAGCCGGTCCCTTCGAAGCGTGGCGTCGCCGTCAAGCAAGGGCGGCTTCGGAACGAAGTCGCTACAGCCCTTGGCACCCCGGGAGCCCGTCACGACGTTGCTGTTGCTGTGCGTGTCCTCAAGCCAAAGGTCACGACGAAGCAACTTGCGAAGAAGTATCCGACCGTTATTACCGTAGACCGTTCGAACTTCCGTCTAACGCTGTTCAGAGACCTCAAAGTGGTTAAGAGCTACCCGATCGCAGTCGGGCGGGCAGGGCTTGAAACCCCGGCAGGTCTCTACTCGATTCAGGATATGCAGGTCAACCCGAGTTGGCACGTGCCGAACAGCGCCTGGGCCGGGGAGCTGGCTGGGAAGATAATTCCGCCTGGGCCCGATGACCCGATCAAAGCTCGCTGGATGGGGATCGCCGGCGGTGCTGGCATCCACGGAACCGCCGAGCCGGGATCACTCGGATCGGCCGCATCTCACGGCTGCGTTCGAATGTCTATCCCTGACGTGATCGACCTCTTTGACCGTGTTCGAGTTGGAACCCCGGTCTTTATCGCCTAGAAGTGAGGGCCGCCGCGGGCGGCGCTGCCGCCACGAATCTCATCGATGGGAATCTCTTCCCAGCCTTGTTCGGCCAGCAGGCGATGGTGGTCACTATGGCGAAAGACAAGTGATCCAAGAAAGATTTCCTTCTCAGGCCTGCGCATGACGGAGTACCACATCGTTGTCGCGTCGCTGGATCCGCGGATCCGGTGCCAAGGGGCCGGAGGTTGATCCTCCCTTGAGCAGACCCCGTCGGCTTCAAGGCCGGCAGCGGTCGCTATCTGACCAGTCTTCGTATTTATGAAAAAGAGCGCCACAACCACCGAGGATACGAGCCCCGAGCTGACGGAAGGGTGGAGCGCGGCGTTGGCGCTGGTTGGCGATGACTTGGTTAGGCGGGGGAGCGCAGAGCGCACGCGCCGCGCCTACCGCAGTGATCTGGTCCAGTTCGCACAGTGGGCGGCTCTCGCGCAGCTTGAGCCGAGAGATGTGGATGTTCGCCAGCTGCGCCGTTATGCCGCGTTCTGCGGCGAGAGCGAGCTCGCTCCGTCGACGGTCGCCCGGAAGCTGGCGGCGCTGCGGGCCTGCTTCAGGACGCTCCGCGAGCACGGACTAGTCGAGCAGAATCCAGCCGAGCTGGTCGCGGCACCTAAACGCCCTTCCAACCTGCCTCGCGTTCTGCGGCCCGCGGAGTTGTCGACGCTGATCGACCGGATTCCATCCGGAACTGCGCTCGAGGCGCGTGACCGTGCGTTGATCGAGTTGGCGTACGGGTCAGGCTTGCGGGCCGAGGAGCTCGTCAGCGCTGACGTCGAGTCGCTTGAGCTCGACAGCGAGCAGATTCGCGTCGAAGGAAAGGGGTCGAAGACGCGGCTCGTGCCAATCGGCGAGTACGCGCTCGGCGCGATCACCCACTACCTCGAACGCGCTCGGCCTGCGCTTCTCGGAGAGCCGACTCAGAAGGCGCTCTTCCTGTCGAAGTCGGGCCGTCGCCTTCAGAGTTCAGACGTTCGTCGCAGGCTGCGGCTCTGGGCGCGAGCCGCCGAGCTCCCCGGCCGCGTGCATCCGCACGCGCTGCGGCATTCGTTTGCGACCCATCTGCTCGACGGCGGCGCAGACCTGCGTGCGATTCAGGAGCTCCTCGGTCATGAACATCTGTCGAGCACGCAGATCTATACACGGGTTGAGTCGGCCAGGCTGCGCAGCGCCTACAGCTCAAGCCACCCGCGCGCCTGACCGCAACGCTGCGGTTAATACCGAGCGCTCCGCTACCGTTACGGGCTGTGACCGTCCGTCAAATCTCAACCTCCCGTGAGCCCTCATTCTGTTCCGTCTGCGAGCGGAATCTGTTGCGCGGAGAGGAACACAACGCTTTCCTCCACGGCGGTCAGCGCAAGATCGTCTGCGAGCTCTGCACGCAGCGCGCGACGCAGCTCGGCTGGATTCGGGAATCCGGCGACATGGCGCCGGCTAGTGGCCGTATCGGGTGGATTAAGAGATCCCCGGCGCGTTCGCTCAGCAACCGCCGCGGCCGCCGCAACGAACCTGAAGTCAGCGATCTGCTGGTGCCGCCGGAAGCAGAGGAGCTCGTCGCGCATTCGGGACAGGCAGGGGACCTCGCCGAAGCCGAGGCGGCCGCGCCGACTGAGGTCGTCGACCGCTCCGAGTACGCACTGCCGCGGAAGGTCGAGCTGTCAGTCGACGAACGCGCCGTGCGCGCCGTCCCCACACACGCCGACAAGAAAGGCGCTCGCGCAATCGAAGTCTTCAACGTTGGCCCCCATCCGCGAACTATTGCGACGCTTGCGCGGACGCTCGGTGCTCCGGTTGTCAGCGTCCGCCCTTCACTCAAGGAGGGCAGCATCGTCTCAGTCATAATCGCGTGGGAGCTTTCCTGGTACGCATACGAGATCGACCTTGCCGACGAACGTGCCGGCGCTCGGCTGATTGATCAAGGTTCAGAGCTGGATGAGTTGGACGAACAAGATCGCACGCCGAACGCGGTCGCCGATTCTCGCGGGATGTTGCACACGGCGGTTGAGGCGTAGTGAAGCTGACGGTCCACGTTGATGGCGGTTCGCGCGGAAACCCTGGCCCCGCTGCGGCAGGTGCAGTTGCATCGAATGCGGACGGTGAGATCGTCGGAGAGCGCGGCGAGCTGATCGGCGAGGCGACGAACAATGTCGCCGAGTACCGCGCCGTTCTGCTCGGTGCCGCTCTGGCGCTCGAACTCGGCGCTACCGAGATCGCGCTGGTCAACGATTCAGAGCTGATCGCGCACCAGCTCAACGGCAAGTACAAGGTCAAGCATGTCGACATGAAACCGCTTTACGCGGAGGCACTCTCGAAACTCGGCCAGTTCGATAGTTGGTCGATTAGCTGCGTGCGCCGCGAGCAGAACGAGCACGCTGACCTGCTCGTCAACCAGACGCTTGACGCCGGCGTGCTCTAGCGCCGACAGTTACGCCTGCCCTATGACGGCAGCGTTGGCCTTCTGTCGCGAGTGTCCATCCAAGGGCGAAGCTCTTCCAACGCGGCGCCAATCCTGAAGACGCTCTGATCATCGTATGTCCGCCCTGCGATTTGAACGCCGGTCGGCACGCCGTTGTCGGCGAAGCCGGATGGGACGTTCAAGACCGGGCAGCGGCTCAGGACGTTGAAGACTGTCGTCAGCAGGCCCTCAAAGTAGTACTGCAGATCGCGACCGTCAACGCTGATGCCGTGGCCCACGTAGTCGTCGTCAGCTAGCAGGCCGCGGGTGCCGTTGGTCGGGCAGATCAGCGCGTCGTAGCTCTCAAGCAACGCACCGACAGGCTCGTAGATCTTCGCTTCCAAGATCAGCGCCTCGAGCAGCGACGAGTCGCCGCCTGCATCGTTCGCCCAGCGGGCAAACTCGGCCGCATAGTCGGTAACGATCTCGCGGTGCTCTTCGACCGCCTGTGCAACCCAATCGCCGAGGATCAGCCGGAAGTGGATAGCTCCAGCGCGCGCGACTTCGTCTTGGGGGATTTGCAGGTCGACCACATCAACTATTGCCCCGGCTTCGCGTAGTGCCTCGCCGACGGCCAGCGTGTTGGCTCTCACCTCAGGATCGACCGGCCAGCCGCCGAGGTCCTCAGAGAGCGCAATCCGCATCCCGCTAATCGCTTCGAAGCTCGTCGGCAACACCAGCTTCGGCCGCAACGTCGTTACGTCGCTTGGGTGGGGGCCAGCAATCTGGTTTTCGTACAGGGCGCAATCGGCCACGGTCCGAGCCAGCGGGCCGTTGTGGCAGAAGGTGTCGAGATTGAACGGCGGGTCGAGTGGCACGCGACCGTACGGGGGTTTGAATCCGACGACGCCGCAGAAAGAGGCTGGGATTCGAATTGAGCCACCAATGTCAGAGCCGCTGGCGAGCGTCGTCGTACCGCTGGCGAGCGCGGCCGCCGATCCACCGGATGAGCCTCCCACCGCATATGTCGGGTTCCAAGGGTTGCGTGTCACTCCCCAAATCCTTGATTGCGTAAAGCCGGCGCAGGAGAACTCAGGGGCGGTCGTGCGCGCGTGGACGATTGCCCCGGAATCAAGATGGCGCTGCGCGAAGGCGGAGTTCTTCTCGGCGACCTGATCCTTATAGATCAATGAGCCTTGGGTTTGCGGCTGTCCAGCTACCGCTTCCTCCTCCTTGATCGCCAGCGGGATTCCCTCCAGCGGTCGTGGCGGATCGCCCTTGCCGGCGTAGCGCTGTTCGGCGTCGCGGGCCTGATCGAGCGCTTCGTCGAAGAACTGGTGGCAGAGCGCGTTTACGACCGGTTCGACCGTCTCGGCCTGAGCGATCACGGCCTCCATCAGCTCGACCGGGGAGAGCTCGCGCGCCTTGAACATCCGAATTGCCTCGGTTGCCGGTATGTAGCTGAGTTCGCTAATCGTCGATCCAGTCGGCTCGGACGACGGGTGCAGGCGGGCCTTAGAGCAGCCCGGCCTTCGGCCCGTCCTCTTCGTTCTTCCTGCCAACTCCGGTCTTCTGCAATAGCGCCCATCCGGCCGGAAGCAGCGCGGCAGCAAAGGCCAGTTTCACGAGGTCGCCAAGGATGAACGGTTGGACCCCGGTCTTGTAAGCCTGTGCCCAGCCGAAGGCAACGCCATCGCCTGCCGGATCCCAAGTTGCCAGCCACGGCACGCCGAAAGCGTAGATCAGGATGTTGCCGAGGAGCAGGGCGCCGATCATCGACATAACGCGCCGGTCAGCGCCGCGCTCGGCGAGCCAGCCGACTACGGCTGCGGCGACGATGAAGCCGATGATGTACCCGCCGGTGGCGCCGGTGATGATGTCCCAGCCGCCCGACTGTTCGGTGAAGATTGGTGCACCGAGCGCGCCGATGAGGAAGTAGAGCGCCAGAGCAAGCGCGCCCTTGCGGGAGCCGAGTACGCCGCCTACGAGCAGGACGGCAAGCGTCTGGCCGGTAAATGGCACGGGGTACCAAGGGATCGACACTTGGGCGAGCCCGGCGACTAGAGCGGTTCCGCAAAGGACCAGAACGAGATCGCGGACGAGCTCGGTACTGCGCGTCTCGGAATGGGGAATGACCCT
>WLNV01000036.1 GCA_009699615.1 Actinomycetota bacterium | reverse complement strand
GGTCGGCGCGATCGAGCCGCAGACGCCGGGCGGGGGACGCACGACGATCGACCCGTCGATCGATTCGGTCGGTTCTTCGAAGGACAACACCGACAAGATCTTGACCGCCACTCGCGTCGTCAAGCTGACGACCGGCCTGCTCGCTGCGCTGCTGATCGTCGCTTCGGTACTGCTGATCTCGAACACGATCCGTCTCTCAGTCTTCTCGCGTCGCCGCGAGATTCAGGTAATGAAGCTCGTCGGCGCCACAGACGGTTTTATCCGCTGGCCGTTCGTACTCGAGGCCGTGATCCTCGGCGCGCTCGGCGCGGTGCTGGCAATCCTGCTGCTTGGCGTGATGAAGGTTGCGCTGGTCGATCCGCTTGTCAACGACTTCGCGCTGCTTTCGGCTCCGAGCACAATCGGCTTTGGTGTGCTCGTCGCCGTTCTGCTCGGTGCCGGCATCGGCGTCAGTGCTCTCGGCTCGGCGATCTCGCTGCGCCGCTTCCTTCAGGTCTAGGCGCCCCGCCGCCCGGTTCGCACACCTACGGCTCTACCCTCTCTTGAGCGGCGCCAGTCGCGAACCTTTCAATGTCCTCACGCCGCGTAGCCATATCCCTGCTGGTAGTCGCTCTGGCGATCGCTGCCGTCGCAGCGGTCCTCGTCGCGTTGACGGTCGGGGTCTGGATCGGCGGTCGCCATGCCGATCTGCTGCCCGACGAGTTCCGCGGGACGCTGGTCGGCACGAACGATCAGATCGTCGTCAATGAGGCGCTAAGCGACATCAATGACACCTACTACCGCAAGCTGCCGCCGGGGCAGCTTGCCGATACAGCGATCGCAGGGGCCGTCAAGAAGCTCAACGATCGCTTTTCGAACTACTTCACTCCGGCGCAGTATTCGAAGTTTCAGGAGGCCCAGGCCAGCAGCTTCACGGGGATCGGCGTGATCGTTGACCGCAGCAAGCGCGGGCTGGTTATCCGCTCCGTCTACAAGGACTCTCCGGCGAAGGAGGTCGGGATCGAGCGGGGCGATCAGATCGTCGAGGCCAATGGGCGCTCGCTTGAAGGGCTGACGACGGAGCAGTCTTCGCAGCTCATAAAGGGGCCTGCCGGAACGAAGGTGCGGTTGAAGATCGTCGATGACGGCGAGGAGCGCGTCGTGACCGCTACGCGTCGGCCAATTAGCGTCCCTGTCGTTGCCTCGGTGATGAAGACGATCTGCGGCAAGAAGGTTGGCGTCGTCGCGCTCTCAACCTTCAGCTCAGGAGCTCACGCTGAGGTATACGCGGCACTCAGAAAGCTGAAGCGTCAGGGCGCTCAGGCATACATTTTCGATCTGCGCAACAACGGCGGCGGCCTGGTTGACGAGGCGCAACTGATTGCCAGCGCCTTCCTGCGCGACGGCCCGATCGTCACGACGCGCGGCCGCAGCGTGCCGACAAGAACGCTTGACGCAACCGGCGACCCAATCGTTCCGACGGCGCCGCTCGTCGTGCTGACAAACGGCGGCACCGCATCGGCGTCGGAGATCGTCGCCGGCGCGTTGCAGGACCGCGGCCGCGCGACGCTTGTCGGCGAGAAGACATTCGGCAAGGGCGTCTTTCAGCAGGTACTCGAGCTCTCCAACGGCGGTGCGCTTGACATCACGGCCGGCCAGTACTTCACCCCGAAGGGCCGCAACCTCGGCGGCAAAGGGGTTTCTCAGGGCGCGGGCTTGAAGCCCGACCTGCTCGTCAAGCAGCCCGACGATTCGACCAAGGACCTGGCGCTGCGCGCAGCGCTGGCCAAACTCGGCGGCTGCGCCGGCGTGAACTAAGTGACGCCCCCACCGAAGCGCGAACGCGAGGCTGGAGAGCCGCAGGTAGTGCTGCTTGAGAAGCGCGGCCAGTTCCTCGTCGGGCAGCCGTTCTTTGAGCCTGGCCAGCAGATCAGCATCGGTAAGCCACCGGCGAAGGCCAGGCCCGGCAAGCTGGCGCTGGTCGCAACTCCGGGGGCCCGATCGCGCAACTCGCGCGCGAAGGTGTTGCGTCTGCTCGGCAGTCCCGAGATCGCGCGCAACGTGGTCGAGGCGCTGATGCTCGACCGAGGCCTGCGCCGCCGCTTCCCAAAGACCGTCCTCGCGGCCGCCGAGTCGGCGCGCGAGCATCCGCACCCGGAGCCCGGTCGCCGCGACCTGCGCGAGCTGACGACCTTCACGATCGACCCTTCCAGTGCGAAGGATTTCGATGACGCGATCTCGGCCGAGAAGTTGAGTGAGTCGCGGACGCGGATCTGGGTTCACATCGCCGACGTCAGCGCCTACGTGCGGCCCGGTGATCCCGTTGACCGCGAAGCCCGTCGTCGCGCAACCAGCGTCTATGTGCCGGGCGCGGTCGAGCCGATGCTGCCTGAAGCGCTGTCGAACGACGCCTGCTCGCTGGTTCCGGGCAAGGACCGGCTCGCGGTCACGGCCGAACTTGAGTTTGAGGGCGCGAAGCTCGTCTCCAGCAGCTTCTACCGCTCGACGATCCGCTCCGACATGCGGCTCAGTTACGAGGACGTTGATCAGATCTTTGCTGGCGAGCGAAAGGCTGAGGATCCCTGGGCCGAGCCGCTGGCCGCTGCTCGTGAAGTTTCGGCTCAGCGTGACGAGGCCCGGCGCGCAGGCGGCGCGGCGCTGGCAATTGAGTCGGTCGAGCCGGAATTCTCGTTCGACAAGCAGGGCCACGTTGCAGATTCGGTCGCCAGCATTCAGACCGAGTCGCATCGCTTGATTGAGCACCTGATGATCGCCGCCAACGAGGCCGTCGCAGCGCTCTGCATGGAGAAGAGCCTGCCGACGCTCTACCGAATTCACGAGCGGCCCGAGTCGGAATCGGTCGAGCGGCTGCTTGATCAGCTCGCATCGCTCGGCGTAGCGACGCCGGCAACGCCTGAGCACCTCTCTTCCTCCGAGGCAGCGGAGGTTGTCGCGGCCGCGTCGCTGGCCGTCGACGAGCACGTAAAGCGCACCGGGGTGGCCCGAATGGGGCTCACATACCTGGTGCTGCGTTCGTTGCGTCAGGCGCGTTACTCGCCTGACAATCTTGGGCACGCCGGACTCGGACTCGCCAACTACTGCCACTTCACCTCGCCGATTCGCCGCTACCCCGACCTGCTCTGCCATCGCGCGCTGCTCAGCGCCGTCGGCTGCGACGAGCAGGCCCCGCGCGCCGATGAGCTCGAAGAGATCGCGGTCTGGACCAGCGAACGCGAGCGCGACGCGATCCGCACCGAACGGATCGCCGACTCGATCGCCGGGACTTTCCTGCTTGAGCGCCGCCTGTTCGAACGCGGGCCTGAGAAGCCGTTTGAAGGAGAGGTGACGGGCCTGATCGGCGCCGGAATCTTCATCAGCTTCGACGGCGGCGCCCATGAAGGTTTCCTCCCTGTTCGCCGGATCAAGGGCGACTGGTGGGACCTAAACGAGCAGGGAACGATCATGACCGGCAACAAGAGCGGCTCAACGATCCGCTTCGGCGATCGGCTGCAGGTCAAGGTTGATCGGCTCGACAAGGCTCGCGGGCGCGTTGATCTTGTCCTCGCCGAAGAAGAGCCCGCTCGCTAGGCTCGCTCGCGATGGCCAAAGCAGGCAAGAAGAAGGTCGCTCCCGGCGACGTTGCAACCAACCGTCAGGCGCGTCACCGCTACGACATCATCGACAAGCTCGAGTGCGGCATCGTGCTGCAGGGAACCGAGGTCAAGGCGCTGCGCGAAGGCGCTGTCCAGATCAAAGACGCTTACGCTCAGGTTTGGGAAGGGGAGCTTTGGTTGCACAACTGCCACATCTCGCCCTACGCGCCGGCCGCCGCCAACAACCATGAGCCGGAGCGCGTGCGCAAGCTGCTGGCAAAGCGGACCGAAATCCAGCGGCTCGCCGGGCAGCTCTCCGAGAAGGGGCTGACACTCGTGCCGCTGCGGATCTACTTCAAAGGTCAGAACGCCAAGGTTGAGTTGGGTCTAGCCAAGGGCCGCGACCGTTTCGACAAGCGCCAGGCGATCAAAGAGCGAGAAACCAAGCGCGACATGGACCGCGCGCTGCGCGAAGCAAACCGCTAGTCGCCGCGCTGCTCCAGCACCTCGTCGGCGGCAGCTTCAGCCTCTTCAAGCTCAGCCGCGACCAATTCCAGCCCCGACTTCCAGAAGCCGGGGTCGGTGAGGTCGAGGCCTGCAATCTTCGCCAGCTCTTCGGGGCTGCGCGAGCCGCCGGCGGCGAGCATCTCGAGGTAGGCGGGCACGAACGCTTCGCCCTCTTTGAGGTACTGGCCGTAGACCGAGAGCGCGAGCAGCTGCCCATAGGCATAGGCGTAGACGTAGCCGGGGCTGCCAATGAAGTGCGGGATGTAGCTCCACCAGCAGCGGTAGTCCGGCGTGATCTCAACCGCATCACCGAGCAGCTCCTCCTGCGTTGCCTGCCAGTGCTGCGCGAAGTCCTCAACCGACAGTTCACCTTGCTCGCGCCGGTGTGTGTGGACGGCCCCTTCAAAACGATTCATCGCTGTCTGGCGGAAGACGGTTGCGATTGAGTTCTCAATGTTCTCGGCCAGCAGACTGAGCCGCGACTCCGGCGTATCTGCGGCTTCGAGCAGGCGGCGGAAGACGAGCGTCTCACCGAAAACCGAGGCTGTCTCGCAGACTGTCAGCGGCGTGTGCTGCTCGAAGATGCCGCGCGGTATCGCGAGCGCTGCGTGAACGCCGTGGCCGAGCTCGTGCGCGAGCGTCATCACATCACGCCGCGTCGCCGTCCAGTTCAGCATCACGTAGGGGTGGACGCTCGGCACCGTGTAGGCGCAGAAGGCGCCGCCGCGCTTGCCTGGGCGGGCCGGGGCGTCGATCCAGCGTTCATCGAAGAAGCGTGCAGCCAGATCGCCAAGTTCAGGTGAGAAGTCGCCGTAGGCGTCGAGCACGATCTCCTTGCCCTGATCCCAGCCGACAGTCGCATTGTCCTCGGCGATCGCGGCGGCGCGGTCGTAATCGGCGATCCGCTCAAGCCCGAGCAGCTTCGCCTTCAGCCGGTACCAGCGGCGCGGCAGCTCGTACGCGCCTTCGACCGCCTCTACCAGTGCCTCAACCGATTCGTCGCTTGCCTCGTTTGAGAGGTTGCGGCTTGAGAGCCAGGTTGGGTACTTGCGCAGCCTGTCCTCGGTTGCTTTGTCTTGCAGCAGCGTGTTGAAGAGGTAGGCGCGGGTTCGTAGGCCCGGCTCGAGCGCCCGCGTGACGGCGGCCGCAGCGTCGCGCCTGACATCGCGCTCGGGCGAATGGAGCAGGCTCAGCGCCTGATCAAGCGGCACCGACTCTTCGTCGCCGGGAAGGTCAACGCGGATAGCGCTCGTCAGTTCGCTGAACAGGCGCGACCAGGCGTCGCGCCCGGTGACGGCCTTCTCGGCCGAGAGCTTCTCCTCGGCTTCGCTCAGGAGGTGGGGGCGGTAGCGGCGGATCGTCTGCAGGTAGTGGCGTCCGTGTTCAAGGCCGTCGGCCTCGAGCAGCTCGGCCGCGCGCTCGTCATCGACTTCGGCCCACTCAAGCTCGAAGAAGACGAGCTTCGTCTCAATGCCGGTCGCCAGTTCCTGAACGCGCGCCATCAGCGCCCCGTTGGCCGGGTCCTCGGTATCGGCTGCGAAGCGCAGGTGGGCGTAGTTTCCGGCGCGGCCGACGAGATCGCTGATGATCGCCAGCTCGGCGACGGCAAGCGCGAGGCCCGGGCCGTCGAGCTCGCCGACCTTGCCGGCGTGCGTCGCTGCCAGCGCTGCGGCGCGTCGGTCTGCGTCGGCGAGCAGCTCGTCGCATTCTTGCGGGCCGCCTCCATCGACGAGATCTTCGAGCTGCCAAGTGACGTCATTTACCGCTGTATCGCTCATTGGGCGAGGATAAGTGCAACGGAAAATCGCTGTCGGCAGGCTTCAGCGGGGCTCAATTCTCCTAAATAGCGGCATCATCGCCACCAAGTCCTTGACGCCGTTTGGAGCGGTCCCTATCTTGAATTTCAGACGCGGTGTCCGAGCCGCAAAGAGCGACGATCAGGGATGTAAGATCGCGCCTCCCTCACCGGAACTGAACCCAGCAATGGGGAACGAGATGGAGCGAGGGGTCCCAAGGTGGCTCGGCCCGCGTCGCTTTATGTCCGCAGCCAGTTAGGCCGCTGCCGACAGCCTGGCAAGAGCGCCGCCGCTGGCAAGCAGCTCGCTCCAAGTTCCGCGTTCGACCACGTCGCCGGCTTCAAGCACGATGATCTCGTCGAACTCTTCGAGGCCGTCAACGGTGTGCGTGATCACCAACATCGCGCGGCGGTCGCTGCGCTCTGAGCCGATCGCGCTGAGCAGGTCGCGCGCGCCGGCCGCATCGAGGTTGGCGGTCGGTTCGTCGAGGATCACAACTTGAGACGGGGCGATGAAGCCGCGCGCCAACGCGATTCTCCCGCGCTGGCCGCCAGAGACCTCGGCGCCTTCCTCGCCGACCAGCGTTTCGATCCCTTCCGGGAGCGACGCGATCCAAGGGCCAAGGCCGGCGCGGCTCAACGCGGTGATGATCTGCTGATCGTCGGCATCCGGCGCGGCAAGGCGCACGTTCTGAGCGACCGTCGTGGTGAAGAGATAGGCGTCTTGGCTGACTAGGCGCACGGCGCTGCGCAGCGCGTCCTGGCTGAGCTGCCGGATGTCGACGCCGCCGAGTGTGATGCTGCCGCTGGTTGGGTCGAGGAAGCGCACCGCACAGCTCGCCAGCGTCGTCTTGCCGGCGCCACTGGCGCCAACCAGCGCGATTCGCGCACCGGGCGCGAGCTTGGCGCTGACGTTGCTCAAAGCTGCGTCCGCGCGACCCTCGAAGCGAACGCTGACGTTGTCGAAGAGAAGCTCGCCGCCTGTTGGCATGGGCGCAGGGGAGGGCGGGTCGCTTACCGGCACCGGAGCTTCGGTGACGGTTTCAAGCCGCGCCGCGGCCTGCGCGCAGGCCGTCAGCCGCTGAGCTGCGTCGGGCAGTCCGACGACAGCCTCGAAGGCGCCAATCGTGAGGAAGACGATCCCGGCCAGGAGTACGCCGTCGAGCTGCCCGTTGGAGGTCGCCTGAACGCCAATCGCGGCGACGGCGATCATCGCTGCACCGCCGATCGCTACGCCGGCTCCGCTCGTCAGCCCGCTGATCCAAGCCCCGGGTCGCTCTGTCGCAGCGAGCTTCGCGTCGGCATCTTCGATCCGCTCGGCCCACTGCTGCTCGCGGCCGTAGACCGCCAACTCGGCGGCTCCGCTGACCAGTTCGACCAGTTCGGAGCTGAGCTGCGCCCTCGCCGGCGCTTCGCGCAGCCCCGAGCGCCTTCCGGCCCGTGCGGCGAACGCCGGCAGCAGCAGGCCGGCGATCAGCATCGTCGCGATCAGCACGGCAGCAGCGGCGGGCAGCACGATCGCGACGGCCCCTGCGAGCAGAACGATCGCCAGCAGCGCAATCAGCGGCGGCCCGAGCGCCCGCAGGTAGAGATCTTGGAGCGTGTCGACGTCGCCGACGAAGCGGCTCAGTACGTCGCCGCTGCGCATCCCACGCAGACCCTCCGGCACGAGTGGAATCAGGCGCTCGAAGAAGCGCACGCGGAGGTCGGCCAGCACACGGAAGGCGAGGTCGTGCGAGACGAGCCGCTCGCCGTAACGCAGCAGCGCCCGCGCGATCGCCAGCGCACGGACGCCAACCGTGAAGATTGTCAGCGTCAGGATCTCAGGCTGCAGCGCCGCCTTGCTGATCAGCACGCCGGCGACGGCGAGCAGTCCAACGGCGGCAAGAATTGCGCCGGCGCCGAGGACGATCGACAGCACCAGTTGGCCGCGGCGCGGGCTGACCAGTCGTGCGGCGCGCGCGAGCGCGGCCCAGCGGCCAGTTTCGGGAAGATTCGCCTCAGCAGCGCTCATCGCTGATCCTGCCCGTCTACGACTAGGCCTTCGCGCAACGTGACGATGCGGTCGGCCGCCGCCGCCAGCGCCGGCCGGTGAACAATCAGCAGAACGCTCCGTGATTCGCTCAGGCGAGCGATCGAGTCGCCAATTGCGGCCGAGGACTCGGCATCAAGGTGGGCGGTCGGCTCATCGAGAATCACGAGCGGTGCGTCTCGCAGGAAGGCGCGCGCCAGCGCGACGCGCTGCCTCTCTCCGGCTGACAGCGTCCGCTGGCCTTCGCCGAGCGGTGTTGCGAGGCCCTGCGGCAGGGAATCGACGAGCCGATCCAGCCCAGCGTCGGCGCAGGCCGCCAGCAGCGCCGCTTCGTCGGCGTCGGGCCGGCCGAGTCGAATGTTCTCGGCCAGCGTCGCGCTGAACAGCGTCGGCCGTTGCGGCACCCAGGCAAGATGCTGGCGCCACTCTTTGGGGTCGACGTCGAGCAGGTTCACTCCGTTGCAGAGGATTCGCCCATCCGACGGGTCCAGGAGCCGCAGGATCAATGATGCGATCGTGCTCTTCCCTTGGCCGCTCGGCCCGACGAGCGCCAGCTGCTCACCAGGCTCAAGCCTCAAGTCGATCGAATCCAACACCGCCTCGCCGCGGCCTTCGTAGGCGAAAGTTACGCCCTCGAGTACGAGAGGCCCCATCCGTGGGTCGGGGGACGGCAGCGGCGCCGCAGGGACGCTCACAGCGGCAGGGGTGTCGAGCACCTCAAAGCACTGATTGGCTGCTGTTAGGCCGTCGGTGCTTGCGTGAAACTGCTGCCCGACCATCCGTACAGGCAGGTACAGCTCCGGCGCCAGCAGCAGTACGGCAAGCGCGGTCGCGAAGCCGAGCCCACCATTGATCAGTTGGATCGCGACAGCAGCCGCGACCAGCGCCGTTCCCATCATCGCTGCGAGCTCCAAGACGAGCGAAGAGAGGAAGGCGATCCGCAGAGTGACCATCGTCTCTTTGCGGTACTGCTCGCCGGTTTCGCGCAGCGATTCAACTTGGCGTTGGGCGCGGTCGTTGGCCTTCAGCGTCTGAATCCCCTTCACTGCATCGAGGAAGTGCGAACTGAGCAGCGAGAGCGTGCGCCAGCGGCGCTCGGTTGCCGTCCGCGCTGCCAGTCCGATCAAGATCATGAAGAGCGGAATGATCGGCAGCGTGACGAGCAGAATCGTTCCCGCCGCGAGGTCGTGCGGGAAGACGTAGATCAGGATCACAATCGGAACGACGACCGCCAGCACCAGTTGCGGCAGGTAACGAGCGAAGTAGGCCTCGAGCGAGCTGAGTCCCTGCACAGCGTTGGTTACCAATTCGCCGGCGCGCTGGCCACGCAGCCCGGCCGGGCGGGTCTCGAGCATGTGGGCAGTCAGGCTGGCTCGCAGCTCGCCAACTACACGCCGCGCGCCGAGCCGACCCGATGTCTCAAAGCCGAAGGCGCACAGAGCACGCGCGCCGACAACCGCGGCAAGGATCCAAAGGTCACCGCTGACCTCGTCGAGCGACTTGCCTCCAGGGAAGGCGCCGGCGATCACGCGGCCGAGCAGAACCGCCTGAGCGACGACAAGCAGCGATGTGGCGATGCCGAGGACGACTGCGCCGACGAGCGGCACTCGCGCCGAGCGCGTCGAGCGAAAAAGCCTACGGTCAACACCGCGCGGAGCGCGTTCGGCTCTCGTTGCCACAACGAATTCAGCTGTTTGGGGCGTTTACCGCGCCATTGGTTCGGTCGAGTGCCAATCCGCTCACGATCGGCAGACTACCGGCGCTCGCCCACCGGCGATTATTGTCCGCCGCAGATCTCAGCCGCGAGTCTTCATTCGATCATCTCGTGGTCGAGCGCGTATCTGACGATCTCGGAGCGAGTCCTAGCGCCGAGCTTCTTGAGGATCGCGGCGCGGTGCGACTCGACTGTTCGAACCGATAAGTGGATCAGTTCTGCGATCTCCTTGTTTGTGTATCCGAGTGCTACGAGCCGGACAACTTCCAGCTCTCGATCGGTTAGGCCCGCGGTACCGTCGGAGATCGTCGTCATCGCGATCGCCACACGCGGGCTGACCCAAGGGACGCCGCGCGCGGCGCGCATGACTGCTCGCAGAAAGTCCTCCGGCTCGTCGGACTTGAGCATGTAGCCGATTGCGCCAGCTCGGAGCGCCGCCTGGGCTGGACCGGGATCGTCGCTCTCGGAGATGATCATCAGCGCCGAGTCGGGCGAGGCGGCATGGATCAGGCCGACAGAGGCCCCAAGCTCCGTCGCCTTGATCGGTGGCAGGGGGTCGTAGATGATCACATCCGGCTTGTTGCCGCGGGCCGTCTGAACCGTCGCGTCGCTACCTTCGGGAGCTCCGACGACTTCAATCCCCGCCGCTGACTGCAGAACCGCGACGAGCGCTGTGCGGACGACCGCGTGTCCTTCGGCGACCATCACGGAGATCGAAGCGTTCGCCTGCTCGTCCTGGCCGGGCGCCGCCTGAGTTCCCCTTCGCACAGCACTAGTCATCGCTTCTCCTTCGGGTTTCCGGCCGCATCAACACGGCGCGGAGCCGATTTGCTCTCGCTGTCAGAATCCCAGAATCGCGGCGCGCTGCGACCGTACAATCGACCGATTAACGACTAGTATTTTCCCGCGACCAGCCTGCGGGTGCTCGCTGGGACGGCGTTGGCCGCTAGAGTGATTCGCAGTACATCTCCAGGGGACGACAGGCTTCGACGTGGTCGGATCGTGGGGGTGGTTGCGAGCCGAGGTTCCCGGAGGCCTCGTAAATCACCGGGAAAACCATATGTGCGGACTCTCACGAGTACGCCCTCGCCGCCTAGCACACCG
>WLNV01000035.1 GCA_009699615.1 Actinomycetota bacterium | reverse complement strand
TACCATTCCGCCACCCGGGCAGGGCAGTCACATCGTAGGTGCCTGAATGGTCGGTCAGGCGCCGGCCGGCAAGGCGTCGCCCTCTTCGGCCGGCCAATGTTCGACTTCCACGTTCCATTGCTGGCGGAATGCGTACATCGAAGCGATGATTACCAGCACCTGCAGCGCGACGAGAATCGCCGTCAGGCTGCCGAGCAGACCTGAGCTGAGCGCCGGCTGCGCGTAGCCGAAGCCTTCGCGATCTACCCACGATGGGATCGCAATCAGGCCGAAGACGGCCATCATCATTGCCAGCGTTGCGATCACAGGCAGCACGCCGCGCCTCCACTTGGCGACGTTATAGGCGAAGACGAGGTCGAGGAAGATCCAGACGATGCAGATCGGCTTCATTCCCGCCAGCGCGCTCCAGCCGCCGATCGTGATCACGGCGATCAGCAGCGAAGAGAGGATCAGAACGGCGACGACGACGGCGCGCATCGCCTGACTCGCGCTCTTGGCGCGGTTGGGATGTTCGATCACCGCTTCACCCTTGTGGACCACAGGTTTCATCGCTTGCGACGATACCGGGCGCTGTTCCCACATGCCAGCGGCGCTAGGCTCCTTGCCGCGCGGGCGTGGCGGAATTGGTAGACGCGCCGGCCTTAGGAGCCGGTGGCCGAAAGGCTGTGGGGGTTCGAGTCCCTTCGCCCGCATCAAGATGGCTGTCCCGTCCGTGTAGTTTGTCGGCGTGGACGCGCAAGACCAAATTGAGCAGGTTGAGCAGGTCGCCGATGAGGTCTTTCGCGTTGGGGAACGGGAGATTGACTGGGGGATCGCGTTCGCCGGAATGCTCGCCGTCGCGCTTCCGCTTCTGATCGGCTTGGCGCTTGGCGAGCCAACTCTCGGGCTACTAGCGGCGCTCGGTGGCCTCAACGTCGCGCTCGTCATTCCTGGTCGCGAGGTCAGCGATAGATGGGCGTGGGGGCTGCTCTGCCTAATCGGTTCAGTCGTCGCCGTGGCGCTCGCCGACATCACGCAGCCGAACATCGCCGCCTGCGTAGTTGTGACCTTCGTCTGGACTGGGGCTTGGTCGACGCTGCGCGTCGCAGGAAAGCACGGAGCACTGACCGGGTTCGTGCTCGGGGCCGTCTTCATCATCACCAACGGGCTACCGGCACAGCCGCTCGGCCCAGCGGTCGCTGCTCTTGCCATCGGCGGTGCTGCAGGCCTGGTATTGATGCTGATCGCTGGTGGTGGCCCGGCGCCGGTCCAGGGTGAAGCGACTTGGCCGGGGATTGCAGTGACCTTCCGCGCTGTCTGGTCGAGGCTACAAATCAGTCCCGTACTCCGCCACCACGCGCTTCGGATCGGACTGGCTACGGCCGCTTCGGTTCTCGCCTACCGCCTGATCGACCTCTCCTACGGCTACTGGGTGGCGCTCACAATCCTCGCGATCCTCCAACCTGACCCGCACGCAAGCCGGATCCGCAGCATCCAGCGCTCGACCGGTTCGTTTATCGGGATTCTCATCGCCGCCGTCTTCGTCTACCTATCCGGCGACCCCTGGGTTCTTGCCGCCGCGGCATCGCTGATGGCATTCGCGCTTTTTGCGATGCGCGAGCGCAGCTACCACTGGCTCGTGATGCTGCTGACGCCAACGGCGCTGCTGATGGTTAGCAGCGTCTTCTACAGCGGCGTCGGGCTGACTGAGTACCGCGTGCTCAACACGGTTCTGGGAATCGTGATCGCGCTGGCAGCGAGTTGGCTGCTTTGGGGCAACGACGAGATCGGCAAGCCGCCGCCTCCGCTGACACCGCGATGACGGCAGTCGCCCTTCGGCCGCGCTCGCGGCTGGCTATTGTGCGCGGGGCACTGGGGGACTGGTGTAATGGCAACATAGGGGTCTCCAAAACCCTTGCTCGAGGTTCGATTCCTCGGTTCCCCGTCAGCCAGCGTCAGCGGTACTAGGAACTGCGAGCGCGCTTGACCCGCCAATTGGCGCTCGCGCCGCAGTGTTCAGCGACGGTGTCGAAGCCTTCTGTGACCCCCGACGCGGTGACCTGAACCTGAGCCGTACCGACGCCGTCCGAGCCGAGTCGGCCGGAAAGGTTGACGAGCACGTGCCAGCCACCCGAGCGGGCAATGAAGTTGAGCGCAAAGCGGTTGCGGATCAGTGGTGCGCGTTCAGCGCTGCTGACGGCGAAGGCGGCCCTGCGGACTGCCCCGCTCGACGAGTCGGTGCAGATCATCACCAGCTTCAGCTCTCTGACGGCGACCTTGTTGCCACTGATCCCAAGCTGCAGTGTCTGGGCGCGAATCCCAGTTACCGATTGGCCGCCGGGATTACCGACCTTGCCGCTCCACGTTGTGGGCTTGGCAGCGAGCGCCGATGCGGGCAGGAGGCCGATCGCGGCAAGGGCGAGAATGGCTGGCAGGGTTCGAATCATCTTCGCTGAGGCTACTGAGCTTTGCCTTGCCGGCGCCCCGGTTCGAGCTGGCCGCTAACCTGCCCGCGGTGGCAAGTCCAATTCTCAGCTTCGATTCAGTAACAAAAGCCTACGGCTCGCGCAACGCCGTCGACGGGCTCTGCTTCGATGTTGCCGAGCGCTCGGTAACCGGACTACTTGGCTCAAACGGGGCCGGCAAGTCAACGACGATGAAGCTGCTGCTTGGGCTGGCAGCGCCAAACTCCGGGCAGATTGCGCTGTTTGGCGCTCTGCAGGGAACGGCTGCCTTTGCGGCGGCGGTTCGCCGCACCGGTTCGCACATCGAGCTGCCTGCGCTCTACGAGCGGGCAACGGCGCGGCAGAATATTGAGATTCAGTGCGCCGGGTTCGGCATCGGCCGCCGCGACCCGAAGATCGACGCGGTGCTTGAGACCGTTGGCCTCTCGTCACGTTCGACCGACAAGGTCAAGAGCTTCTCGCTGGGGATGCGTCAGCGGATGAGCCTGGCGCTGGCGCTGGTTCACGAACCGGAGCTCGTTGTGCTCGACGAGCCGATCAACGGCCTCGACCCCGAGGGCGTAGTCGAGATGCGCGAGCTGATCCGTTCGTTGCCGTCACGCGGGATGACGGCGCTCGTCTCCTCCCACGTGCTCGACGAGATTGAGCGAACAGTCGACGAGATCGTGATCATTCGTGAAGGGAAGTTGATTGCCGAAGGTCCAATCGCTTCGATCATCACGACCAGCGGCATCGTCCTGCGCGTACCGGCCGGAAACGGCGACGCTGCGTTGGCCGCGCTGACTGCAGCAGGGGTCGCTGCGACCGTGTTCGAAAACGGCGAGATCCGCGTGGATACAGGAGATCAGCCGGGGTCGGTCATCGCCAAAGTGCTCGCCGACGCCGGCGTCTACCCCGACGAGCTGCGCCCGCAGACGGCTGATCTGGAGTCTGTCTTCCTCGACCTAACCTCGGCTGGCGAGGGGGTGGGCTGACGATGTTTGCCGCTGAGCTCCTAAAGATCCGCAGCATGCCAGCGCCGCGGCTTACGTTGATCATCACGCTCGGTCTGATTGTGGTCGGAGCGGTCATCGTTGCGGTCATCGCTCCGGAGGGTGGCTCTGCAACTGCCTACTACGAGGTGCCCGACTTGATTGCTCAGGTAATCGTCGCGATCGGCGCGATCGTCCTCGGGGCGTGGATCTTCGGCCTTGAGTTTGCGAGCAAGACTTTGCGGCTGGCTGCGACCGTCCAGCCGTCCCGCGCTCGGCTGGTGCTGGTGAAACTTGGCAGTGCCGTCGGCTTGCTGCTGGCCTACGTCGTCGCGGTGATGGCAATCACTCTGCTGATCGAAGCCATCATGGCATCTGTCGGCTCGGTCGCTTTCCCGTTCGCGCAGCAACTGGATACCGCCGTCAGCGCTGGCGTCGAAGCGCTGCTCTGGGGAGTATTCGCGTTTGGACTGGCACTGCTATTCCGCAGCTATACCGCCGGACTCGTTGCCGCCCTCGTGCTCGCGCTCGGCGTTGACGCCGGTCTGCAGCAGATCCCCACGGTTGGCAAGTACAGCCTCGGTTCGGCAACGACGTCGGTCGGTGACGCGATAACGGGCGACGCAGCGACGCTCGCGCTTGGCGTGGCGCTACTGGCCGTCGCAGGCTGGCTGATCGTCGTAATCGGTGCCGGCGCCGCGCGCTTCATCAGCCGCGACCTGAAGTAGCTGCGCGATCATCAGCGAGTTTGCTTCAGGCCGTCGCCGGACATACTCTTTCCCCTATGACCACTTCACCGGCAGCTCCGACTGGGATCGGGCGCGTATTCAATTCGCCGATAGCTGGCTTCGCACCGTTCATCATCATGTCGCTGTTCTCTTCGCCGAGCAGCTTCTTCTACGCCGCCGGATTGGCCGTCCTAAGCGCGGTCGTCATCGTTGTCGTCAATTGGTACCTCAACCATGTTCCGGCCGGCCAGCTCGACTGGGCGGCGCTGATTCTCTTCGGCGCGATGCTGATTGTTGGGCTCGCCGACGACGGTGCGCACAAATGGCTGATGGAGAACGCAAACTTGATGTCCGACATCGCCGTGCTGGTGATGACGCTCGGCGGGATGGCAATCGGTAGGCCGTTTGCACTGATGTATGCGCGGCTTAGTCCGAAGTTCGAGGCGGCCTGGGAGCAGGACAGCGAAGGGTTTCGTGACTGGGGGGTGCGCGCCTGCCAGAAGATTTCACTGCTCTGGTTTGGCGCCTTCGTCGTCCAGCTCGGCTGCCAGCTACTGACTCAGTTTGGCGCCGCGAGCTACAACACCGCGGTTTGGAACTGGATCATCCCAGTCGCGGCGTTGTTGCTCGCAATGCGCGAGACGCGTCGTTACTCAGCCAAGCTGCGCAGCGAGGCGGCTTCGTTTGACCAGCCTGCCGCTAGCTCTTAGCCGCTTCGCGCGCTGAGCGACTTTCGGCAAGCATCGCGTCGCGCTCACCGATCTGCTCGACCTTGGCGAGCAGGTTCTCGGCCATGCGGATTGAGGCGGCGTCGATAAGACGGCCGTCGAGCGAGACCGCTCCGCGACCTTCGGAGGCGGCGATCTCCATCTCCTCGAGAATGCGTCGCGTGCGGCTGATTACGTGCTCTGCCGGCGTGAAGACCTCGTTTGCCAGTTCCACCTGAGACGGGTGGATTGCCCACTTGCCTTCGCAGCCGAGCATTGCAGCGC
Source organism: Actinomycetota bacterium (assembly GCA_009699615.1). Taxonomy (GTDB): domain Bacteria; phylum Actinomycetota; class Thermoleophilia; order Solirubrobacterales; family Solirubrobacteraceae; genus F1-60-MAGs163. Next base: position 5,749 of record WLNV01000035.1, on the reverse strand, counting down.
GGCGAGCTGCCGAGATGTAACCCTCAGGGTCTGAGAAGTCGCCGAATGGGCCGTCAATTGGGCGCAGGCCGTTCGCGCGCGCAGCAACTGCCATGCGGGCGATTGCGTAGTGCCAAGGGTCGCCCCAGAACGCTTGACGGTCGCCGCCGTCTTCGACTGGATCTGTCAGAACCGAGTAGTCGGCACTGACGCCGCCAATGTTTGTCGTCGAGGACTGAATCGAGGCCGCGTAATCGGCGACGCCGAAGACGAGTGCTTCGAGCCGCTCAGGGTGGGCCTGGGCGATCGTTTCAACGTTGGCCATCCCCGCTGCGGTCTCGATCAAGACGTAAAGCGCGATCGGCTCCTTGATTCCCATCGCTGCTTCGATCTGCTCGAGCATCGTCGCGACGAGGTGCACGTCGGCGGCGCTGCTGACCTTCGGGATCAGGATTGCGTCGAGGTTGTTGCCGGCCTGCTCGACGACGTCAACGATGTCGCGGTAGCACCAGTAGGTGTCGAGGCCGTTGATGCGGACCGAGACTGAGCATGCTGACCAGTCGAGGTCGTTCAGCGCCGTGATCACATTGAGTCGTGCCTGCACTTTGTCGTCGGGTGCGACGGCGTCCTCGAGATCGAGAAAGACGACGTCGGCTCCGGCCTCAGGGGCGCGTTCGAGCATCCTCTCGTTGCTGCCGGGGACTGCGAGTTCGGAACGGTGAAGTCGGTGGGCCATGGCCATGTGAATCTCTCCTTTGTCGTGCGAGCGGCGCAGCTAACCACACCAGTATGGCCGCTGTCAAAACGCCTGCTCTTTGTCGCCTCATCCGGCGCCCAGTGTTTACGCCACAAATAGGCCAAACTCGATGAATGAAGCGAAAATTTTATAGTTTCAGCTATTGATCCTATTTGTACGAACAGGCAGGGTGTGCGAATGACAAATTCACCGATCGAAGCCATCAACGTCGAACCACGCCTGCTCTGCGGTCCTGGTCCGGCAAACATCAGCCCTGAAGTGCTGAGCGCGCTAAGCAAGCCGCTGCTCGGGCACCTCGACCCCGACATGTACGAGATCCTGACCGAGCTCGCTGCGATGACGGCGCGGGTCTATCAGCGCGACGAGGGCGACGGCATGACCTTGCCAATCAGCGCGACCGGCACATCGGGAATGGAGGCAGGCATCGCTGCGCTCGTCGAGCCAGGTTCGACTGTGATCATCGGCGTCAACGGCTACTTCGGCCGCCGCCTGGTTGAGATCGCAAACCGCTACCACGCAAACGTCGTTGAGGTTGAGGCCGAGTGGGGCCAGGCCGTAACGAATGAGGCGCTGCTCGAAGCTTTGGCGGCAAACCCCGACGCCCGCCTGATGGCAGTCGTTCACGCTGAAACATCATCAGGCGTGCGCCACGACCTCGCCGAGCTCGGCGCGGCGATGAAGGACAACGACACCTTCCTGATGGCCGACTGCGTCACTTCGCTCGGCGGGATCGAAGTCGCGCTTAGCGACTGGGGCGTCGACTACGCCTACAGCTGCACGCAGAAGTGCCTCGCGATGAGCCCGGGCATGTCGCCGATCTCAATCTCGCAACGGGCGCTCGAGTTCATGCGCAGCCAGCCGAAGCCGAACACCTTCTATCTCGATCCGCAGCTCTTGGAGGCCTACTGGCTGACCCGCCCACCGGCCTACCACCACACGCTGCCCTCCCCGCTCGTCTTCGGGCTCCACGAGTCGCTCCGTGAAGTCCTCAACGAGGGGCTCGAGGCTCGCTGGGCCCGCCACGCAGAGGCCGGTGGCTACCTGCAGGCCGCAATGGCTGAGCGCAGCATGGAACTGCTCGCCGATCCAGCCCACCAGCTTCCGCAGCTGACTGCAGTGCTCGTCCCTGAAGGAATCGACGGCGCGGGCGTGCAGAAGCAGATGCTGCGTGAGCACGGAATTGAGATCGGCGGCGGCCTACCGGGCGCGCCCGCGATGTGGCGCTTTGGATTGATGGGCTACAACGCCAACACCGCGACAGCCGACAAGGTTCTGGCTGCATTCGACGCAGTGATGGCCGACGCGCCGACGCTGGCTGCCGCTTAGGAGCAGCTAGTCGGCGTCGAGTCGCTTGCGGATCTCGCGTGGCACGTCGACGGGCTGCGGCGCCTTCCAGTCGCGCGAGCGGGCGGCGATACGGAGGCCAAAGATGACGATCGCGGCAACGACCGCGGTCTCGTTTGCGGGCGCGCCGAGCTTGATCGCGACGACGTAGAGAACGAGGCCGACGAAGGCCGCGGTTGCGTAGAGGTGGCCGCGCTGGAAGATCGCAGGCGGCTTCGTCGTCATCAGGTCGCAGATAACGCCGCCACCGAGCCCTGCGATCAGGCCGACGAGAATCGCTGGCACGGGGCTGATCCCGTTGGCGAGCGCCTTGTTCGCGCCGGTTACGCCGTAGAGACCGAGAGCGGCCGCGTCGAAGAGCAGCAGCAGCCAAGCCAGCTTCGTCATCTGATGGGCGAGCACTGCGACTATCGCCGACGCGATTACGGCGGCGACGATGTACCAGGGGTTCTTCAGCGCGACCGGGAGCTGGTTGAGCAGAATGTCGCGCAGCAGGCCTCCTCCGAGGCCGGTGAGAATGCCGAGAGCGACGACGCCGGTGATGTCGAACTTGGCTCGCACCGCAACCAGAGAGCCGCCCAAGGCTGAGGTCGTTACAGCCGCGAGGTCGAGCCAGAGCGGTGTCTGTACGGGATCAGGGATCACGCAAGGGAAAGCTAGAGCGCGCGGCGGATGCGTCAGACCGCATAAGTAGTCTCCCGCGAATGACAACCGCCGCCGCTGCAGTCGACAACGTCAACCCAAAACGCTGGCTCTCGCTGCTTGCGCTCTGCACGCTGACCGGCCTCGTCTGGCTGACGGCTACCGACATCTCGATCGCGCTCCCAACAATCGGCAAGGCCTTCGGCGGATCGATGGACAGCCTGCAGTGGGCGGTCAACGGATACTTCCTCGCCGGCTCGTTGATCGTGCTCGGTGGGCGGCTCAGCGACATGAAGGGCCGCAGGGCGGTCTTCGTCACCGGCGGCGTGCTGCTGCTGGTCGGTTCGATCATCGCTGGCAGCGCGCACGGCACCGAGCAGCTCGTGATCGGGCGCGTGATCGAAGGAATCGGCGCGGCGGCGATTCTTCCGTCGTCGCTGGCGATCGTCGCCGTTCAGTTCCCGGCTGACGAGCGCGCGCGGGCGATCGCGATTTGGATCGCCGTCGCTTGGGGCGGACAGGGGATTGGGCCGCTGATCGGCGGCGGCTTGATTGAAGCGTTCGGCTGGGCTTCGATCTTCTGGATCAATCTGCCTTTCGGCATCGCCGCGATCTGGCTTGTGATTCGAACAACACCGGAGACTTACAACACACGCGAGGGTGCGAAGCTCGACATTCCAGGTGCCGTAGTCATCACGGCAGCGCTGGTGCTGCTCTCCTACGGGCTGGTGCAGTGCGACACGGCCAGTGCTTCGCAACTGCTGATCTACTTCGGCGGCTCGATCGCGCTCTTCGCACTCTTCGTCCTTGTCGAGTCGCGAGCCAAAGAGCCGCTCGTGCCGCTCTCGGTATTCCGTCGCGCGGCATTCATGGGCGCGGTCTCGGCCAACCTGCTCGCCAACATTGTCTTCTCGGCCGTGATCTTCATCATGGCGCTCTACCTCCAGGTTGTGATGGGTTACGGCGCACTGAAGGCTGGCGCGTTGCTGCTCCCGGCGACGCTTGTTGTGCTTGTCGTCAACGTGATTGGTGAACACCTGACGCAGCGGCAGGTCTATCGCCTGCCAATCGCGCTTGGGATGGTGATCCTCGGCTTCGGCAGTCTCTTCTTGACTGGGCTTGGTGGCAGCTACGCCTCGCTGCTGCCGGGGTTCATCCTCGTCGGTGCAGGGATCGGCTTGCAGATCACGCCGGCCGCAGAGCTCGCGGTTGGCTCGTCCGGCGCGGGCGAGGGAGTCGCTTCGGGCGTCTTCAAGGCGATGAGCATGATCGGCGGCTCACTTGGCGTCGCGATCTCAACCGCCGTCTTCCAGAACTTCGCCGTCAAGACCTTCGACGAGCCTGCCAACAGCGCTGTCCTCAGCGGCATTCCGCAGTCGGACCTGCTCGACGTGCTCGTCGGTTCACAGCCAACCTCGACGCTCTCCGACAGCGCGCTTCAGATCGTCTACGACGCCTTCGACAACGGCGGCGGCGCGGCGATGATCTTCTGCGCGGTCGTTTGTGTCATCGGCGCGCTCCTCGCCTTCTTCCTGCTGAAGGGCGCGAAGACAGACTCAGACGCGGAGCTGGCCGGGCTGTAGCCAACTGCAGTGTTCGCTCTGTGCGCGACCTATACTTTGCCGATGGGGAAGAGGGGACTTCTAGCTGGTCTGGTCGTGGGCGCCGTGATGCTCATCCCGAGCGCTTCGGCATTCGCCGCGCCGGTCCAGATGAGCTTCACCTCAGCGCCGGTCACGGTCGGCGGTTACTCGGTTGAGCGAAATTCGTCCTACGGCCCGCCGCTGAAGGTTGATCGGCCGGTTGGCGCCGGTTTCATCACTGCGATGTCGGTCGACGTCGTTGACGTCAAGACCGGCAAAGAGGTGCCGATCAACCGGATCATGCTCCACCACATTGTCTTCGCTGCCTACGGAGGCCCAGCCGGAGTCACGCCGTTCTACGGCGATGGCGAGGAGCGGGCGGTCATGAAGCTGCCGGAAGGCTACGGCTACCCGGTCGACGCGGCTGACAAGTGGTACATGGTCTGGATGCTGATGAACCACCGTGCGCAGACAGATTCGGTCAAGATTCGCTGGCGCCTGACGTGGGACACGAACCCCAACCTCAAGCCGGTCAAGCCAATGACCTTTGATGCTTCGCGCAGCGCCCAAGGCTTGGTCTACAGCGTTCCTGGAGGAGGCAAGCCGGGCTCATCGCACCTGCGCACGCAGACGCTGAAGGCGCCGTTCAACGGCCGTATCGTCGCTGGACTCGGCCACGTCCACGGAGGTGCCAGAGAGTTGACGCTTAGTCAGCCGGGCTGCGGTGACCGGGCGATCTACCGCTCAAAGCCAACCTGGGGGGCTGCCAGCAACCCGTTTTATAAGGTCAAGCCAATCCTGCACGAGCCCGGGCCTATCAACATGACTCGGATCGAAAGCAGTACCGGCATTGCGGTGCGGGCAGGCGAGGATCTGAAGCTCTCGTCGATTTATGACGCGGAGCTACCCCACACACGCGTGATGGGCCTGATGTTGGTTTACATCGCGCGCGACGATTCGCCTTCCAGCGGCTGCGCGAATCTCCCGGGAGATCTGAAGCAAGTTGGGACGAAGACCAAAGGCCGCAGCCGCGTGCCAGTCTTCCCTGTCCCGCTGACCGGGCTCGATTCGAAGGGGCGCGCGGTCGAGATCGCTCGGCCTCCCGGGCAGACGCTGATGGCAGGGCTTAGCGCCGATTTGAACGTTGGCGACGCCTTCTACACGCGTCGAAACGTCTCGATCGCCCAAGGCGGCTCCGTGACCTGGGCCTTCGGCAGCGTGCTCCAGCACGACGTCACGGTCGCCGATGGCCCGCGCGGATTCAACTCCGACTGGATGAAGGCCGGGCAGAGCTTCACGAAGCGCTTTGACGTGCCTGGCAAGTACAAGCTTTTCTGCTCGCTGCACCCGGTTCAGATGACGCAGGTCGTCACGGTGCGGCCGAAGAGCGCTGGCTGACCGCAGCCGCGGTAGGATTACGAAGCCTGCGGGCGAGGTGTTGTGG
>WLNV01000034.1 GCA_009699615.1 Actinomycetota bacterium | reverse complement strand
GACATCGATCTCTAAGCGAAGCTGATCGTAAAGCGGCGCGCGACGCCGCTCAGATAGCCTAAGCCACGTAATCGAACCGAAGGATTGCCTCTAAATGTCCGTACGTGTAGCCGTCAATGGATTTGGTCGCATCGGCCGAAATGTCGTCCGCGCCGCGAAGGCCAGCGGAGCCGACGTTCAGTTCGTAGCCGTAAACGACCTGACCGATCCCGCCACGCTCGCCCACCTCTTCAAGTACGACTCGATTCTCGGCCCTTTCGGCGGAACCGTCGAGTACTCAGACAACTCGATCACGATCGACGGCGACGAGATTCGCGTCTGCGCTGAGCGTGACCCTGCCGACCTGCCTTGGGAGGAGATCGGCGTTGACGTTGTTGTCGAATCGACCGGGTTCTTCACCAAGCGTGACGACGCCGCCAAGCACCTGACGGCAGGCGCCAAGAAGGTCGTCATCTCGGCTCCCGCAAGCGGAGAGGATCAGACGATCGTGCTCGGCGTCAACTTCGACCAGTACGACGCCGCCACGCAGGACGTGATCTCGAACGCCTCCTGCACGACCAACTGCCTCGCGCCGATCGCCAAGGTCGCCAACGACACGGTCGGTATCAAGCACGGCCTGATGACGACGATTCACGCCTACACCGGCGACCAGGCTTTGCAGGACGGGCCGCATTCCGACCTCCGCCGCGCTCGCGCCGCAGCGGTCAACCTCGTTCCAACGTCGACCGGCGCGGCGAAGGCCGTTGCGCTGGTTCTTCCTGAGCTGAGCGGCAAGCTGCACGGCTACGCGATCCGCGCCCCCGTCATCACCGGCTCGGTCGTTGACCTGACCTTCGAAGCCGAACGAGCAACCAGTGTTGAAGAGATCAACGCCGCGCTGAAGGCTGCTGCTGAAGGCCCAATGAAGGGGATTCTGCGTTACACCGAGGATCCGATCGTCTCGTCCGACATTGTCGGTGACGCGCACAGCTCGATCGTCGATGGCCTGCTGACGAGCGTGCTCGATGACACCTTGGTCAAGATCGTCAGCTGGTACGACAACGAGTGGGGCTACTCGAATCGCGTCGTAGACCTGGTTCAGAAGCTTCTCTAACGGCCGGTGCGAACGCTTGACGAGATTGACGTCGTCGGGCGAACGGTCTTCGTACGCGTTGATTTCAACGTTCCGCTTGATGCTGAAGGTCACGTAACAGACGACGCACGGATCCGCGCCGCGTTGCCGACGCTGAAGTACCTGCTTGAGCGCGACTGCGCGCTGGTGCTCGCTTCCCACCTCGGTCGTCCGAAAGGCGTCGATCCGAGCTGCTCGCTCCAGCCTGCCGCCGACCGGCTGACCGAGCTGACCGGCTGGCGCGTGAAGCTCGCCCGCTCGGTTGTTGGCGATGAAGTTCAGGCGATAGCCGAGGGGCTCGCGCCCGGCGAGATCCTGATGCTCGAGAACGTCCGCTTCGAGGACGGAGAGACGAAGAACGATCCCGAGCTTGCCGCCGCCTATGCCTCACTGGCAGACGTCTACGTTGACGACGCCTTCGGCGCTTCACACCGCGCCCACGCCTCCAACGTCGGAATCGTTGATCAGATCGAGCTGAGCGCTGCCGGCTTGCTGCTGCAACGCGAGGTGGAGACGATCTCCGAGATTCTCGCCGATCCGCCACGGCCGCTCGTCGCGATTGTCGGCGGTGCGAAGGTGACCGACAAGATCGGCGTCCTCAACGCATTCCTCGAACGCGCCGACGCAATCCTGATTGGCGGCGCGATGTGCTTCCCGTTCTTCGCCGCGCAAGGTCACGAGATCGGCAACTCACTCTGCTCCGATGAGGACATTGAGCCGGCACGGGCCGTGCTTGCTGAGGCTGAGCAGCGCGGCACAGCGCTGCTGCTGCCGACCGATCTGGTGATCGGCAAGGAGTTCAGCGCCGAGACCGAGATTCGCGAGCTCGACGGAATCGACGTTCCGGAAGGTTGGATGGGGCTCGACATCGGGCCGAAGAGCTCGGCCGCCTACAGCGCGCTGATCGCAACTGCTGGCAGCGTCTTCTGGAACGGGCCGATGGGCGCCTTCGAGATGGAGCCGTTCGCGGCCGGCACGCGCGCCGTCGCCGAGGCTGTCGCCGCCTGCGCCGGAACGAGCGTCGTAGGCGGGGGCGATAGTGCCGCTGCCTTGGCCCAGTTTGGACTTGAAGATCGCGTCACCCACCTATCAACCGGGGGAGGGGCAACGCTTGAACTGATCGAGGGTGCGACTCTCCCTGCCGTGGAGGCTTTGTCATGAGAACGCCGCTGATTGCCGGTAACTGGAAGATGCACAAGACGATCGCCGAGTCGGAGCGCTTCATCTCGGGGCTGCTGCCGCTGCTCTACGCCGCCGACGGGGTCGAGGTTGGAATCTGCGTTCCCTACACCGACCTGCAGGCGATGGTCGACTCCACGCGCGGCTCACGCGTCGAGGTTTACGCCCAGAACATGCACGAGGCACCGGAAGGGGCCTTCACCGGCGAGATCAGCGCGGCGATGCTGAATGAGATTGACGTCCACGGCGTCGTTCTCGGCCACTCTGAGCGGCGCCAATACTTCAACGAAACAGATGCCGTGCTGGCCGAGAAGCTGCTCGCCGCCCGCGCCGCTGGCCTGGCCGCGATTCTCTGCGTCGGCGAAACCGAGCAACAGCGCGAGGCCGATGAGACCGAGGCCGTGCTGACGCGGCAGCTCGACCGAGGGCTTGCCCTGATTGACGCTGAGGCGCTCGCTGCGCTTGTGATCGCCTACGAGCCAATCTGGGCGATCGGCACCGGTGCCGTCGCGACAGCGGAGCAGGCGCAGGATGCCTGCGCCTTCATTCGCTCGCGCGTTGCTGCGATCGACGCCGGCGCAGCCGAGGCGGTACGGATTCTTTACGGCGGCTCGGTAAAGGCCGACAACGCTTCCGAGCTGTTGGCCTTGCCTGACGTGGACGGCGCACTGGTCGGCGGAGCATCGCTGGAGCCGGAGTCGTTCGCGGCAATCGTTGGGGCGGCTATCAGTTGAGCGACTCGGCGCCCTCGGCCTGCCTCGTAATCCTCGACGGATGGGGCTTGGCGCCGGCAGGGCCCGGCAACGCAGTTGAGCAGGCCAATACGCCGGTCTTTGACGCGCTCTGGCAACGCTACCCGCACACCGAGCTGACTGCCTGTGGCCGCGCCGTCGGGCTGCCCGACGGGCAGATGGGCAACAGCGAAGTTGGCCACCTCAACCTTGGCGCCGGGTCGGTGATCCGCCAGGACCTGACGCGGATCGACGATGCCCTCACCGATGGGCTCTTCGACGAGAACGCGGTGCTCATCAACGCAATGCGTTCGAGCGGCCGTCTTCATCTGATTGGGCTGGTCAGCGATGGCGGCGTCCACTCCAGCATCGAACACCTTCAGGCCTTGATCCGGATGGCCGCAGATCTCGGTGTCGGTGAGGTATTGATTCACGCCTTCACCGACGGGCGCGACAGCGACCCGCACGGCGCCGAGGATTACCTCGCCGCCGTCAGCGGTTGGTGCGAGGCCGCCGGCAACGCGCGGATCGCCAGCGTCGTTGGCCGCTTCTACGCGATGGACCGCGATCAACGCTGGGAGCGCGTTCAGACGGCCTACGATCTGCTCGCGCACGGTCGCGGGCAACACGCGGAGCGCAGCGCCGTTGACGCCGCCCGCGCCGCCTACGAGCGCGGCGAGACCGACGAGTTCATCGCCTCAACGGTGATCGGCTCGCCGGCCGCAATCGAGCCGGGCGACAGCGTGATCGCCTTCAACTTCCGCCCCGACCGGATGCGCGAGATCACGCGCGCACTCTGCGACCCGGCCTTTGCTGACGTTGATCGCGGCGGCGCAGAGCCGCTTCAGAACTACAGCTGCTTGACGGAGTACGAGGAGGGCTGGCCGTACGCCGTCGCCTTCGAGCCCGAACGCCCACAGGTGACACTGCCGCAGCTAATCGCCGAAGCTGGTGGTCGTCAGCTTCACGTCGCCGAGACCGAAAAATATCCGCACGTCACCTACTTCTTTGCCGGTGGCGAGGAACATCCGCAGAGTGGCGAGCGGCGCGAGCTTGTTCCCTCAAATCGCGAAGTCGCGACCTACGACGAGAGCCCCGAGATGAGCGCTCAGGGCGCGGCCGAGAAGTTCCTTGCCGCATGGCACGAAGAGGAGCCGCAGTTCGCGATCATCAACTTCGCCAACCCCGACATGGTCGGTCATACCGGAGTGATTCCCGCCGCGGTCGCTGCGATCGAAACGGTTGACCGCTGCCTCGGTGAGATCGTCGCTGCCGTTCAGGCCAGTGGCGGCGAGCTGCTGATTACAGCCGACCACGGCAACGCCGAGCAGATGCTCAACGATGACGGTTCTGCGAACACGGCGCACTCGCTTAACCCGGTGCCGGTGATCGTCACGCGCGAAGGCTTGAAGCTGCGCTCAGGCGGAATACTCGCCGACGTCGCGCCGACCTTGTTGGAACTGCTTGGGATCGAGCAGCCGGCCGAGATGACCGGCAGTTCCTTGATCGATTCCTAGCTGCGGGCGCGTGGGTTGATCAGCGGCGTCAGCGTCAGCTTGATCTGCTCGCGGTACTGCTCGTGCTGCTCCGGTAGCTGGAGCGTGAGACCGAGCTGATCGAGCGGTTCATCGACGGTGAAGCCAACGTCGCGCGTCGCCACCTCGAACAGCACGCCGCTTGGCTCGCGGAAGTAGATCGAATGGAAGTACTGGCGGTCGATGATCTGCGTTGACTGTGCCCCGGCGCTGTTGGCCTGCGCAATGCAGCTCTCGAGTTCTGCATCACCGGCGGCGGACCATGCAACGTGGTGGATCGTCCCTGCTCCGGGCCGCGGTGCGTCGGCCGGCGGTTCGTCGTAGCTCAGGGTCGCGCTCCGTTCGTCGCCGCTCACTAGCCAGCTTCGCTCGTTGCCGTCGGCAGCGAAGCCAAGCGCCCGCAGTAGCTCGGCGCTTGCCTCTGGCTGCTGCGCGTAGGCGCGGACTCCGCCGAAGCCCCGCAGCGCAAACTCGGCCGGGATCTCCGGCGACGCGGCGCTGAGCGGAGCGTCGTCGCTGTCGTCAATGACGAGCTGGTAGGCGAGCCCTTCGGGGTCGCAGAAGCTCAGCATGTCGTCCTCGTGCAGGACCGACATTTCGGCGGCGCGCAGCCGCGCTTCCCAGAAATCGAGTGCCTCAGCTGAGTCGACTCGCCAGATAATCGTGTGCACCATGCCGACGCCTGGAAGGCCGGGGGCGGCGCCCGGGTACTCGAAGAAGGTCAGCGCTGCGCCGGGGTTTGCCTGCTCGTCGGCGAAGTAGAGATGGTAGGCCGACGGATCGTCAAAGTTGACCGTCTGTTTGACCATTCTCAAACCCATCACGCCAGCGTAGAAATCAACGTTTGCTTGGGCATCGCCGGTAATGGCGGTGATGTGGTGGATACCTTCGAGAGCCATTCAGCGAGCCTAGCGTGGCGGCAGTAGGTTCGAGTTACGATCGTATTTCCGCAGGGGCGCGGTGCTACCGTAAGGATCGATCGGAGACGACTTTCTGTGGCCAGCTCAAGCTCATCAGCGACATTGGATCTAACGCTTAACGGCCGTGAGGTTTTGGCTTGGCGAGGGATGCTGCGGGCACACTCCGCCATCACCAAGTCGCTCGACGCCGAGCTGCTCAGCGAGCACGGAATTTCGCTCAGCTCCTACGAGGTACTGCTGCACCTCGACAACGCCGAAGATGGTCGGCTGCGGATGTCTGACTTGGCGCAACTGGCCGTGCTGAGCCGCAGCGGTTTGACGCGGCTGGTTGATCGGTTGGCGCGTGACGAGATGCTCGTTCGCGAGTCCTGCCCAAGCGACGCGCGCGGAGCATTTGCGCGACTAACGCCCGCTGGCCGAGAGCGTCTCATCGCCGCGCGCCCAACCCACCTCGAAGGAGTGCGACGCGTATTCCTTAGCCACCTGACCGTTGATGAGCAGCAGGCGCTGGTCGAAGCTTGGGCCAAGATCCTGCCAGCCGCCTCCGTCGCCGACGACGGCGACTGCTGCGGCGAAGCCGCGTAGACAGCGGCGCTTTAGGATCGCTGGTCGCAGATGGCTTCAGTGCTTGAGATTCTCGATTCCGATCCCGCTTCGCTCGCGCGCGCAGGGCTGCTTCACACCGCCCACGGCGACATCCGAACTCCGGCGTTCGTTCCGCTGGCGACGAAGGCAACCGTGCGTGGCCTGCTGCCAGCCGAGGTCTCTGAGCTCGGCTACGACATCGTCCTCGGCAACACCTTCCATCTCCATCTGAACCCCGGTGACGAGCGGATCGCCGCGCTTGGCGGCCTCCACGAGTTCATGCGATGGGACGGGCCAATCATCACCGACTCCGGTGGCTTCCAAGTCTTCTCGATGGGACACGGAACGGTTGCCGACGAGATCAAAGGCCGCGCGCCGACCGGTCCGAATCGCGCAGGCAAGGTTCTCGGGATCGAAGAGGCCGGTGTCACCTACCGCTCCTACGTTGATGGTTCAACGCGTTTCATGGGCCCCGAGGATTCGATGCGGATTCAGTCGAACCTCGGCTCCGACATCGCGCTCGTCTTCGATGAATGCACGCCGTTCAACGTTGAGCGCGACTACACGGCCCGCTCGACCGAGCGCTCACATCGCTGGCTCGACCGTTGCCTTGATTGGCACGGGGAGAACGGCCCGGCCGGTCAGCTCGTCTACGGAATCGTTCAAGGCGGTGTCTACGAGGATCTCCGGCGCGAATCGACTGAGCAGATTGCTGCCCGCGACTGCGATGGGATCGCGATCGGTGGCTCGCTCGGAGAGCACAAAGAGCAGATGTACGAGGTCGTTGGCTGGGCGACCGACACGCTCGCCAAGGCTGGCGATCTTCGCCCGCGGCACCTGCTTGGGATCGGCGAGATCGATGACTTGATCATCGGTGTCGAGATGGGGATCGACACCTTTGACTGCGTGATGCCAACGCGGCTCGGCCGCCACGGCGTGGCGCTGGTGCCGGATCCGGATAACCGTTGGCGCGTTGATCTGACGACCGCGAAGTGGTCTGACAGCGACGAGCCGCTGATGGAGGGTTGCCCTTGCCCGGCCTGCGCGGTCGGCTACAGCCGCGGCTATCTGCGCTACATGAGCAAGGCCCGCGAGCTGACGGCAATGCGGCTGTTGACGCTGCACAACTTGGCCTTCGTCGCGCGAGTGATGGATCGCCTTCGCGAAGCAATCCTGGCCGGCAATCTCGCCGTGGTCGCGGCCGAATTGCGTGCCGGTAAGGCGCCCTAGCGCTTCTACTTCGTGTTCTGGCGGATCAGCTGCTGCAGCTGTGTGGCGGTTTGGTCAACCTGCGGGTAGACGACTTGACGCAGGCGGACGCTGTTGCTTGAGCTGCTGCCGGTGACATAGACCAACGCTGCTGCACCGACAGCCAGGGCGAGCAGCAGCACGACAGCGGGAGCGACCCAGCCGCGTTTCCGCTTCGGCTGCTGGGCAACGGCGGCGGCTGGCGCAGCCTGCCGGGCTGGTTGACGCGGCTCGCGGCGCTGAACCGTGGTTGCGGGCTGATCACCGGTCGCCTGAACGATGCGCGTTGCCGCCGTTCGCGGCGTGCTGACCGATGTGGCCGCAGTTTCGGGCGCGACGCCACGCGCACCGTCGGCGAGCGCGAGGCGCAGCTCTTCGGCGGTCTCGTAACGGGCTTCCGGTTCCAGTTCCAGCGCGCGGTCGACCGCTGCCGCCAGCTCGGGATTGACCTCGGGGTTGAGATCGTTGAGCAGTGGCGGCGCTTCGCGCTGTTGCTTTAGCGCCAATTCGGTGATCGACTGCGCCTCATAAGGCAGGCGGCCAGAAAGGAACTGGTAGCAAACGACGCCGAGCGCGTAAATGTCGGAGCGGGGGTTGGAGCCGTGGCCGCTCGCCTGCTCAGGTGAGAGGTAGGCGGCTGTCCCGAGCACCGAGCCAACCTGCGTGATTGACGACTCTTCGCTTAGAGCCTTGGCGATACCAAAGTCGGCGAGCTTGACGACGCCGTCGCGCGAGCGCAGCAGGTTGCCGGGCTTGACGTCGCGATGGATCACGCCGCTGCGGTGGGCGTAGTCAAGGCCGCGGCAGGCCTGCGAGAGGATTCCAACCGCTTCGGGCACGTCGAGCATTCCTTCGGCGGCGAGAATCTCGGCGCCGGAGTTGCCTTCGACGTACTCCATCACGATGTACTGGCGGCCACTCTCCTCATCGAGCCCGAAGTCATAGACCTGAACGATGTTGGGGTGGACGAGCCGCGCGGCCGAAAGCGCTTCGCGGCGGAAGCGGGTGACGAACTGCTCGTCGTCGGCGAGGTGTTCGGCCAGCAGTTTGATCGCGACTTGCCGCTCGAGCCGGCGGTCCATCGCCAGCAGCACGGTTGACATGCCGCCGCTTCCGAGTCGCTCGCCCAACTCGTAACGCCCCGCAAGGGTTCTATCTGTCATCTCGCGCCGCCTCAGCCGTTCGGAGTGATGCCGCCGTTGTCAGGCGGCGTTGTCGGCGTGGTCGTGGTTGTAGTCGGCGTGGTCGTCGTCGTGGTTGGCGTGGTCGTCGTCGTAGTTGGCGTGGTCGTCGTCGTGGTTGGAGTAGTTGTCGTGCTCGTTGTGGTCGGCGTTGTGATCGGCTTCGGGTTCGTCTCAAGGCACTGCACTGGGACGCTCGTCGAAAGTCGCTCTAGGCCGGCGGCGATTCGCGAGCGGAGCTGGCTGTTGACGCTTGATGGCAGTTGGTTGAACTGGCTCTGCGCGTCGGAGAGCGCTGACGTTGCCGCTTGACAATCACCGGCCGCAGTCGCGTCGGCAACCTGACCGATCGACTGATCGAGCGCCGATGCGTCAGAGGCTGGGATCAGGTCGGCGCCGCCACCGCAGCCTGCGATCGCAGCCGAGGAGAGCAAGATGCAGCCGACAATTGTGATCCGAGCAGATTTCATCCCTATTGACCGTACTGGAGCCGGTCGGCGAGTGAGTCAGGTAAACGTGCGGCGCGGATCGCCGCGGCCGCTCCGGAAACGTCGTATTCGCTCCGTTGCCAGATCACTGCCGAGCTTTCGGTGTCGATCAGCAGCCAGGCCGCACGAGGATCGCCGTCGCGAGGTTGGCCGACACTTCCCGGGTTGAGCAGCCAGCGGTCGTTGCCGGCGTCAACGCTGTCGCCTGCGCGACGCGCGTCGCCGGTGGCAAGTTCAGTTTCCGTTCGGTGGAAGGCGAGCGCGACGTGGCTGTGGCCAATCAGGCCGATCCGTGTTCGCATCGTGTCGAAGCAGAGGTCTGCCAATAGCGTGCTGATCACGTACTCCCAGACGGGGTCGCGTGGGCTGCCGTGGAAGAGGCCGATCTCCTCCGAGATTGCTTTCGAGGAGAGCGAGGAGAGCCACTCGAGCTCCGAGTCGCCGATTACGTCGAGCGTCCAGCGAGCTGCGAGCGCCGCACCGCGTGAGAAATCATCGAGGCGCAGTCCGCCGGTCACGGCAAGGTCGTGGTTTCCGGCTAGGCAGACCGAAGCGTTCTCCCGCACCAGCTGGACACAGTCGTTGGGGTCGGCGCCGTAGCCGACGATGTCGCCGAGGCACCAGACTTCGTCGGCGCCGATGGCGTCGATCGCCGTCAAAACGGCCTCCAAGGCCTGACGGTTGGCGTGTATGTCGGAGATAACGGCGACTCGCATCGAAATAAAAGTTCACTTCGACGGTAGCGTGATGGCCGTGCGTTTCATCCGCCAAAGCGCCCTATTCGCCGTCGTCGTCGCGCTGCTCGTCGCCGAGCTGCTGGTCTTAACGATGACGCCGCGCAGCGGGCTGATCACACCGCTGCCGGTAGATGCCGCGCACTGGTTCACTCCAGCGCAGCTCAGTCGAGCGGCTTCGTTCAATGGTTTGCAGCTCTGGCTGGGGATCGCGGCGTTGCTCGTCAAGGCCGTCGTCCTGACTCTGATCGTGCTTCGCGCGCCAGCTCGGCTGCGCGGCCCGTACCGCCATCCGATCATCGTCTCCGGGCTCGTCGGCGCGGCGATCTCGATCACCGTTGTGCTCGCGTTGATCCCGCTCAGCGCGCTGATGCGGCAGCGTTCGATCGATTACGGCCTCACGACCGGCAGTTGGGCCGAGTGGGGCTGGGATCTTGCGCGGGGCGCCGGGATCGCCGCGATCATCGCCGCGATCGCGACGATCATTGCGGTCGCCCTGATCCGCAGAATGCCTCGGCGCTGGTGGATTCCGGCTTCAGCGCTGATCGTTCTCGGCGGCGTGCTGATGACCTTCGCCGGGCCGCTCGTGATCGACCCGATCTTCAACCGCTTTACGCCTCTGCCCGCCGGGCCGGCGCGCAGCTCGGTGGTTGAGCTGGCTGGTCGCGCCGGAGTCAAGGTCGGTTCGGTCTACGTGGTAGACGCCAGTCGCCGAACGACGGCCGCCAACGCCTACGTTGTTGGCATCGGCTCGTCAAAACGGGTCGTTCTCTACGACACGCTGCTGGCCAAGTTCCCTCCCGGCGAAACTCGCCTTGTTGTCGCCCACGAGCTAGGCCACGTTCATTACCGCGACATCTTCCACGGCTTGATCTTCCTCTTGATCGTCGCTCCGTTCGGCGCTTGGGCGGTGGCCCGCTGCCTGCGCCGCTGGGGTCCACATGACGGGCTGCCAGCCGGCCCCTCGAGCGTTCCTGCGCTCTACGCGGCGGTGATCCTTATCGTCTTCGCAATCACCTTGATCTCCAACCAGCTTTCGCGTTCGATCGAAGCCCGCGCCGACGCCTTCGCGCTGACGCTGACCGGCGACGCTCCGACCTTCATCGCCCAGCAGCGGCGGATCTCGGTTCAGAATCTCGGTGACCCGGATCCTCCGGCGATCGCGCACTGGCTTTTC
>WLNV01000033.1 GCA_009699615.1 Actinomycetota bacterium | reverse complement strand
GGGCGCTACTTGGAGCCGACCCGCGTCACGGTTGCGACGCCGACCGGCGGTTTCGACCTTCGCGTGTCACGAGCAGGGGTTGTCGTACTCCCGACGGCAATCACAACTCGTGAACTCAAGCTGACGATCCGATCGGTCAAGCGGCTGCGGCGGACTGCGCGAGGCGCCCGTGTGCCGCGGTCGGTCGCATTCTCAGAGATCGAGATCCCCGGGCTGCCAGCCGTACAGCCGCGCCGCTCAGGGAAGTTCGCGACGGCTTGCGGGGCAGCCTCCATTGAATCGAAGGGCAGCTCGCTGCCGGTCCGCTTCACTGGCGACCTTGCCGCGCTTGACGCCGGGGACGCACTCGCGTTCGGCAGCTGCGAGCAGGGCGCGCAGCTGCCGCTGGCGCGCGGCTCCAATCTGGTTGCCGCCAGTCACGGCGCGGTCTTCTCCGTCGACTCACTGCTCCTTCACGGCGCTGCGCCGCGCAGCGCCGGCAGCCAACGAACGTCTGTGGCGGGGATCACGCCGGCTGGCAAGGTTGCACTCCGGGGTGCCGGTTGGCTCGTCCTTGGGCAGAGCTACTCGCCGGGATGGCGAGCCTGGTGCACCGATCGCTCTGGCTCCGAGCACGAGCTCGGAAGTCCGCGGCAGATCGACGGCTTCGCAAACGGCTGGAGGATCAACGGCGCTACGTGCCTGTCGGCCAGGTTCGCGTTCGGTCCGCAAAGGTTCGCTGACATTGGCTATTGGATTTCAGGGCTGGTTGGGCTGTCGCTCCTGGTCTTGCTTTCGCTTGGCGCGTGGCGCCGACGCGGGGGCGGCGGAGCGACGCCCGGAGCGACGTCAGTGACTGCCAAGACCGCAGTGGAATTGAGGACTTCCGATGGCGTTGAGTTGATCGTTTCCCCTAGCCCCGGCAACCCGAAGCGGTCGGCCCGTGGCGAACTTGGGTCGCGCGCTGCGCCGTGGCTCTTCGGCAGCTCTGCGCTTGCGGTCGTCGCTGTCGGCCTGCTCTATGTCGTCAATCCTTCGATCTCGGCCCAAGGGATCAACTTCGACTACTCGATCGACCACACCGTCGAACACTGGATCGCGCTCGCCGCGATGATCGTTCTAATCGTGGGAGCGGTGGTCGACATTGTCGCGCGTCGCCGCGGAAGCTCCGACGATGGTTAAAGCCGCTGCCGGCGAGGGTCTGCTCAGGGCCCAGGCTGAGGGCTGCAAGCGCTGCCCGCAGCTCGTTGCCAGCCGGAGCCAGGTTGTGTTTGGGAGCGGGGCCGTGGACGCGGATCTGATGTTCGTCGGCGAAGCTCCGGGTGCGACGGAGGATCGCGAAGGAGTTCCATTCGTCGGCGCCTCGGGGAAGCTTCTGGACGAACTCCTGACTGGGATCGCCATTGATCGCAGTCAGGTCTACATCGCGAACGTCTTGAAGTGCCGACCGCCCGACAATCGCGATCCGCGTCCGGATGAGATTGCGAACTGTTTTGACTACCTCGAGCGGCAGGTCGAGGTGATCGCGCCGATCGTCGTCGTCACGCTCGGAAACTTCGCGACGAAGCTTTTGCGTGCCGATGACACCGGGATCACGGAGATCCACGGTCAAGTCGAGGAGTGCACGGTAGGCGCTCGCACTGTCTGGCTATATCCGGTATTCCACCCGGCGGCAGCTCTATACCGGCGGCCCAACCTGGAGCTCTTGCGAACCGACTTCGCGCAACTTCCCGCGTTGATCAAGCGAGGAGCGCCAGAGCAGGCGCCACTCTCGTCGTCACGAGGAACTCGCCGCGAGGACGAGGAGCCGGTTGTCAAGACCGCGCCGCCGGAGTCGCCCGAGCCGGAGGGCACCGACGATGACGGGAAGCCTCAGCTCGATCTGTTCTGAGCTGCCCGCAGTGCCTTGAGCTGAATCAGGTTTCTTTCACGGTCGCGCTTTACGGCCGCGCGGATCGAGAAAGTCATCTTCTGACTGCGATCGTCCCGGGCGAGAGCGAGCGGCCCGAGCTGCCGTCCTATGACCTCCCGCCGTCGGCGCACCTGAAGTTCCAGTCGCGCTCGATCGGTCCGAGCTGCGCTCGTGTGGGCGCCGCTGTGAATCAGCTCCACCGATGGGTCGAGGATCGTCGGGATCGCAAGCGCCCGAGCTCGCAGGCAGAGATCGAGATCCTCCGCGAAGAGGAAGTCGTCAGGGTTGAATGGTCCGAGCTCGCGAAGCAGCGCGGTCTGCCCGGCAACGCAGGCGCCTATCGCCCAGCCCACTTCGATCTCGTGATCAGAACGGAATGGCTGGAGTCGCTCGCGCAGGCTCCGTGGCAGCAGGCGAGGGACGGTGATCGCGGCCAGGTAGCCGTCCCAGCCGCCAGGCAGGGGGTGGGCGCTGTCCTGAATCGATCCGTTCTCGTTCAGCAGTCGTGGTGCCATCAGGGCGCGGCGGTTGCTGGCAGCAACGGCAAGCCTTTCGAGGCTCGAGTCGATCAAGCGACAGTCCGGGTTGAGCAACACGGCGACGTCCTCCGCAGCTGCCGAGACTGCCGCGTTGTTCGCAGCGCCGAATCCTGGGTTTCCGTCCATCACGATCACCTCGGCGCCACGGGAGCGAGCCAGCGCGGCACCCTCGTCGGTGGACCCGCTGTCAACGCAGATGATCTGCGGTCGGACGCTCAGGTGGCTGTCGATCGAATCGAGCAGTGCTCCGAGCTCGCTCTCGGAGTTGTGCAGCACAACGCAGAGAGAGAAGCTCATCTGCGGCTCGCTGCCGACAGGAGCACACTGCGGAGCTCTTGAGCAGACGCCGCCCAGGTCAGCTTCCTCGCGGCGTCTTGCGCCTCTGAGCCGAGCTTCGCGCGCAGCTTGGCGTCGCCGCTAATCAGGACCAGCGCTTTGGCCAGCGCGGCACTGTCGTTGACGGGGAAGCTGAGCATCGCCTTGCCGAGCGTCTCTTCGAATATCGGGAGGTCGCTGACGACGCTCGGCACTCCATGCGTGGCTGCTTCGACAGGAGGCAGACCGAACCCCTCCAGCGTTGACGGCATCACCAACGCAAGTGCTCCCGAGTACAGCTCCTTCAGTTCCGCGTCGCTCTGTCTTCCGATCAGGCGAACGCCGGGGAGCCCTTCGAGGCTCGCCGCAAGCCGGCCCTCTCCAACTACCAGCAGAGGCGCGCGCAGCCCTGCCTTGCGCGCTTCAGTCACTGCCTCTGCCAGCGTCTCAATTCCCTTGCGGGGTTCAAGTGCACCGACGTACAGCAGGTAGCCCGCCGCATCGGATCGGTCAGTGGGTCGATCGGCGCTGCCGCTGACCGCCGCCGATGGGGCTGCGTAAACGACAGTAACTCTGGTCGGGTCGATTGGCCAATCTGCGTCGAGCAGCGCGCGCCGCGTCGCTTCGCTGTCTACGACAACTTCGGCCGCCCGTGCTGCCAGACGCCGCGGTCTTGCAGCGCGGTGCCAGCGGCGTTCATAGCTCGTGAAATCCTCTGGCGCCAGCTCGAACGACAGGTCATGGATTGTCAGCACATAAGGCGTCTTCCTGCCGCACGCGACCGGTGCTGGAGCTGGAATCCAGACAACGTCGGCACCGCCTGCGAGTCGATCTATCCGCGGTAGTCCGGTGAGCGCCGCGGAGCTAAACAGCGCTTTCGACGGCAACCGGGAGCGGCGCAACTCAACGCCGTCAGGCACCACCGCTTCTCGGTCTCTCGGGACAACGGCGACCCAGTCGTCCTCGGGGAAGCCTGCCGCGAGCGCAGCGAGCATCTGTTCGAGGTATCGCGCGATCCCTCGACCTTGGCCGAGGTGTCGTGCGTCAATGGCTACGCGCATCAAACCAGCAAGGTAGATCATCGGCTCCCGGTCGCTGCATCTCGCTTCGCGGGCGGCTCAGCGATAGGCTGCACGCTCGATGGAAATGATTTCGTCAGCTAAGGGGCTGCGCGTTGCGCTCGTCCACGACTTCCTGCTCGATCTGCGGGGTGCGGAGCGCGTCTTCTTGCAGCTCTGCGCGATGTTCCCGGACGCTGACATCTTCACTGCCGTCTACGACCCGGTCGGTACGCAGGGGCGGTTCGAAGATCGAAACGTAATTACATCGGGACTCCAGCGACTTCGCCCGACCGCGCGCAATTTCAGGCCACTGCTTCCGTTCTACCCTGCCGCGGTTGAGTCGCTCGACCTGCGTGGTTACGACCTGGTCGTCTCAAGCTCGTCGGCTTGGGCGCATGGCGTGATCCCTGATGAGAACGCGGTCCACGTCTGTTACTGCCACAACCCGTTTCGCTACGCCTGGACAGAACGCGACGCCACGCTGGAGGCACGCAGCGGGCTCGTCCGCCCGGTCCTCGCTCAGGTCATGCACAGGTGGCGGCAATGGGATTTCATCGCGGCTCAGCGAGTTGACGCCTACGTCGCCAATTCGGAGACGACTCAGCAACGGATCGAGCGCTACTTCTCACGCGAATCGACTGTGATCCATCCGCCCGTCGAGGTTCAGCGCTTCTCTCCCGGACCCGTCGAGGACCACCACCTAGTCCTCTCGGAGCTGATCGCGCACAAGCGGATCGAGGTAGTCGTGCGTGCCTTCAGCCGGCTTGGCCTGCCATTGGTTGTGGCCGGTGACGGACCTGACGCTCGCCGTCTCCAGCGTCTTGCCGGCCCTACCGTCCATTTTGCTGGCCGCGTCAGCGATCACGAAGCTGAGAGGCTGCTCCGCAGCGCCCAGTCGCTCGTCGTCGCGGCGACCGAAGAGTTCGGCATCGCCGCAGTTGAAGCGCAGGCCTCTGGGCGCCCCGTGATTGCGCTCCGCGCTGGCGGGCTAATGGAGACTGTCATTGAGGGCCGAACCGGCCTCTTCTTCGATCGCCCGGATCCAGCTTCGCTCTGCGCCGCGATCGAGCGTTTCGATCCCGCCGACTTTGAAACCGCCGATTGCGTTGCTCAGGCACAGCGATTCAGTCCTGAACGGTTCGCTAATGACTTCGCTGCGGTCGTCGAGCAGACGCTTACCAGAGGGCCGGAACGCTCGATTGCGGCGGGGCAGCACCGCGACGCAGGCCGACGCTCTCGCGGTAGGGGCCTGGCACGCGCCGGCCGCACCCGCTCATAGCGAACTAGGCCGCGCTTTTATCTCTCGAGGGGCGGGACTTCGCCATCCAACGCGGCGGCGCGCCGAAAAGCGGCCTCTGCGCCTGGCGGATCATCTGTCAGTAGCCAGTTCCCCAGGAGTAGCCAACCTGTGCGGTTGCGAGGCTCGCGCCCGAGCAGCCGACGCAGGTCGGCGATCGCCCTAGCGCGATCGCCAAGCAGGAAGACAGCGGAAGCCTCAAACAGTTGCGGCTGCAGGCTCGCGCTCAAAAGCTGCGCGTCGCGAAAGCGCTCGATCGCTTCGGCTGGGCGCGCGGGCTGCTCCGCGAGCAGCAAGATTCCTTCAGTCTGGAGCCGCTCGTCGTGCCAGCTGACGAGCAGCCAGCCCACTGCGGCAACAGCGAACAGAGACAGCAGCAGCCGCAGTGCCAGAGCACGCGGTGGGAGGGGATGGGTCACAGCGAGATCGTATGCGCTCGGGCGGCTCTGCGTTCGGTTCACTAGGCTCGCGGGCGATGCTTGGGGCGACTAGAGGATTCACCGCAGTGGTTCTGCTCGTGCTGCCGACGGCGATGGCCTTCTTCTCAGGCGGTTACTTCGCCGGCCCACGGCTCGCCGCTGGAGTGGCCGTCTGGTTGTTGGCTCTCGTCGGCTTCTGGCTCGCCCCAGCCCCTCTGCCTCGCCAACGGCCCGGCCAGCTTGCTGTTGTTGGCATTGCCGCCTTGGCTTTGATCGTCGGACTCTCGATCGCTTGGGCGCCGCTGCGGGGAGTGGCGCAGTCCGATCTCCAACGACTGCTGCTCTATCTGGGCGCCTTTCTAGCTGCGACAACCCTGCTCCGCGGCGACTCAGGGTTGCGCTTGGCGGAACCGCTCCTGGCTCTGGGTGCGCTGATCGTCACTGGCTACGCGCTAGCCGCCCGACTGTTGCCAGGGCTGGTGGAAGAGGCGGCGAGCGCATCTGCTGCCGGTCGTCTCGAACAGCCACTCACATACTGGAATGCCAGCGGGATGCTGGCCGCAGTTGGGCTGATTCTCTGCTTGCGCGTAGCCGCCGACGCAGCTAGGCAAGGTTGGATGCGTTCGGCCGCGATAGCCGCATCGTTGCCGCTTGGACTTGGCGTTTATCTGACGTTTTCGCGCGGCGCCCTGCTGGGCGTGGCCGTCGGAGCGATCCTGTTGATCGTCTTCAGCAGAGAACGGCGGCAGCTCCGCGTGCTGGCTGTGGGAATCGGCGGCGCCGTCCTTGTCTCCGCGGTCGCGGCACTGCTGCCCGCGGTCCTCACCCTGCAGGGTCCACTGCCGACGCGTGAGCGCGAGGGACTTGTCTTGTTGGTGGTGCTGATCGCCGCGATGGTGGCCGCTGTCCTCGCCGCCAGGTGGCTGAGCAGTCGGCCCGACGGCGCACCTCTCTCCGCGCCACGAGCGTTGGCGGCGAGCTTGGTGGCCGTCATGTTGATCGGCTTTGTTGCCGTCGCCGCAGGGGATGGAAGCAGCCGTGGGCAGCCGCGATTCGGTGCGGACACGCGCCGCTTGACGTCGTTTGAGAGCAACCGCTACGCCTACTGGAAGGTCGCCGGGAAGATGTTCATCGATCAGCCGTTGGCTGGCGACGGTTCGGGCTCCTTCCGCGTGGTCTGGCGGCAGCAGCGCAAGATCGCCGACCCCGCGCTTGACGCACATTCGCTCTACTTCGAGACCGGCGCCGAGCTAGGAATCATCGGGTTGCTCGCTCTCGCACTCTTCTTCTGCGGAGTCGGCTGGGCGGGGCGCAACTTGCTGCGAGAGCGCCGCGGCGAAGCGGTTGGTGCGCTCGCTGCTTTGGGCGCGCTTGCCGTCCATGCCGGGCTCGACTGGGATTGGGAGATGCCCGCACTCGCCTTGATCGGGCTGCTGCTCGCCGGTGCGGTCGTCGCTGCCAACGAAGAGATCGGCAGTGGCGCTAGCTCTGAGGGCTGAGCGCTTCGCTGCCGCTGGTTGCGATCACAACGGCAAAGCCGTTCCCGACCTTCTTGTCGGGATCCTCGGTCTCAACGACGTTGAGGCCGATCCTCTGACAGAGCTCTACAAACGATTCGCAGCTCCAGACCGACCAGTGCTTGTCCTCATCTGAGGTGAATCCGTTCGCGTGTCGCTCAACCAGCTCGTCTACTGGGGTCAGTTCACGGTCCGAGTCGAAGGTCCGGTCTCGATGCGGAACTACGAGGAAGATGTACTTGCTGGCGACGCGGTCCCACTCGAGTAGCGCCTTGATCGGGTCCGGGAAGTGTTCGATTACGTGTGATGCAAGGACGAAGTCAACCGACTTGTCATCGAGTGGCAGATCATCGCCGGGTGCGACGAGGTCGACCTTCAGCGCCTTGCCCGCCAAGCGCCGTTCTTCGTCTTTGTAGATCGTGTCCATCTCCCCGTAGCGATCAATGTTGATCGCGTCGACCGGGAAGGGGTTGTGCGTGCTGCCGCCGATCTCTGCGCCGCTCAAGCCCCCGAGGTAACGGGTCGCGAGCTCGTAGTTTCGAGCCCGGCTTGCGGCAGCTCGCCTGATTCTCCACCATCGGAGCTCTTCTGGCATTCGCTTCTTGACCTGCTCGCGGATCGCTCCCATGACGTTCGTTCTACCAGCGCGCGTAGGCTTGGTGCGGTGACGACCTCCCAACGAAATATCGGCGCCAGCGTAATCACGGCGCTGATCGGCATCGCTGCGGTCCTGATCGCGACGCCGCTAATCATTAGTCACGTCGGCAGGGCGGGCTACGGAGTCTGGACCGTTTCGATGGCGATCGTGATTTACATCGGAATCGTGGAGGCTGGGATGGCGCCCGCGGTCCAGCGCTACATCGCTGTCGCGCGTGGAGCCGATGACCATGCAGGTGCCGCCCGAGTCTTCTGGTCGACGCTCGCGTTCTACCTTGCAATCGGCCTCGTCGCCGCAGCGTTGATTGAACTGCTCGCGCCTCAGATCGCTGGCCTCTTTGACTTTCCCGGCGTCCTCGAGCAGCAGGCGACCGAATTGCTGCGCATTGTCGGACTCGCCGTGCCGCTCGGTCTGGCGATGGCAGCACTGGCAAACCTGCTTCAGGGCCAGGGCCGCTTCACGTCGATCGCGTTCACGGCGGCGCTCGGATCGATTGGTTATCTGACCGCCGTCGTTCTGCTCATTGGAGGGAGCGCGACGCTCTCCCAACTTGGATGGGCCGTAATTGCCCAGCAGCTCGTCTTGCTAGTCAGCAGGGCGGTGCTCGTCGTCGGCAGTCTCCGCGTGCGTCCTGGCTTCGTCAGCGGAGAGGAAGCGGTCGCGATTGCTGGCCTGTCGGCACGGCTGCAGCTTTCGGTGGCTTCGTTGATCGTCAACGGCCAGAGTGATCGGGTCGTGACCGCGCTCGTTGCCAGACCTGCCATCGTCGGCGAGGTCGGGATCGCCTCGCAGCTCGCGGAATCCGGCAGGCTCGTCGCCGCCGCGCCGCTGGTGCCAATCTTCAACCGCTTCTCTTCGCTGCAGGGTTCTGACGACCAGGCAGCGCTCCAGCGCCTCTTCGCCAGGATCGACGGCATCTGGATAGCTGCAGGGATCGGAGGGGTGCTAATCGGGATGGCTGCGGCACCTTCTTTGATCGAGGGTTGGCTCGGCTCCGGTTTTGCCTTGGCGGGGAGCTTCGCCGTCATGCTCACTGCCGCTTACGGCTCGAACCTGCTTTTCGGCGTCCGGATCTCATACCTCCGCGCTCGCGGCGATGCTGGCCTCGAGGCACGGCTGGCAGGGGTTCTGATGGCGCTCAATCTGGCGTTCACCGTGCCGTTGGCGATCGCCTTCGGAGCTACCGGGGTGGTGGCTGGCACGCTGATCGCCTACCTCATCGGTGGGGGCTGGTTCGCGCTGCGTTTCAGTGGCTACGCGCCGGAGGTCGCTCGCGTGCCGAGGTCGGAGTTGATCAGCTCGGTTCTCTGGGGAGTGGGATTTGCTCTGCTTGGTGGCGCGGTCGCCGCGCTCGCGGCGAACGCGATCCCTGCTGGCTGGGCGCTCGTGCCGATCGCAGCGATCACGGCGACGGCCTGGGTCGGCTACCTCGCGTGTGTCCTGCGCATTACGCCAACTCGGGGCGGATTCCGACGCTGGCGTGACAGTCTCGAAAGTCAACTCGCGTCGCGGGACGAGAGCACGACCCAGTCGCCGTAGCGGACACTCTCGCGGTAGTGCGCCGCGATATAGCGATCGAGTGTCCTAACGCCTGAGGAGCGCCCCGCACGGTTCGGCTCCGGCGCATCGGTGGTAGGCGAATCCCAGCGGACGATCAGCTTCGGCTTCGTCCGCGCGAGGTCGGCGACGATCTCCCGTTGGACCGGTTCGCTCGTCAGCACGCCGGGCGCGGCAATGTCGTAGCGAGTGGGGTTGGGTCGCCCTGCAAGGACGTAGATCAGTGGCGCGCCCGCAGTCGTGATGTCGGCGCGGCGCCCAACGACATAGATCGGCTCTCCCGCAGGGCTGTTGGCACGGACATAGGCGACCGCCTGATCGAGTGGAACGGCGACATTGGCTGCGGCGCGGACGGGCGCGGCGACCGGCGTGGCAAGTGCAACGACCGGCTCGGTTAGCTGCAGCCAGCGGCGCCCAACGCCCTGCACCGTCAGGTACGAAAGAGAGATGACCGCAATCGCCGCCGTGAGTGTCGCCGCCGATGCGCGCAGTGAGTTGGAACTCGGGTTGCCCCGCTTCTCGGATGCTGTGCCGATGCCCCAGGCAGCGAGAATCGACGCAGTTACCGCCAGCGGCGCGGTGTGGAAGTAGTCAGGACGGACGACCATGTAGTGGGCCATGCCGATCGCAAAGACGGCTCCGGCGACAAGGGGCCAGTCGCGCTGCCGGCTAAAGCAGAGCGCGAGCGTGACCAACGAGCTGGCGAGCGTGACCAGCAGCGCCAGCGGGAGGTAGAAGGGGAGTACTGCACCAGCCCAGTCGTCGAACGACGCGAGTGTCCCTTGATAGAGGCGTGGGAACGGCAGCGCCTGATAGGCCGCGAAGTCCTGGATCGGATATCTGACAAGCAGATCCCACGATTGGGGTAATCCGGCGGATATCACGACGGGTAGGTAGAGGATTGCGGCAACGACGGCAGCGCTGGCGATGACTCGCGCGATCTGGCGGATCCGTTCGCGAGGTTCGGCGGTGCTGACTGCCAACGCGAGAACGATTCCGGCGCCCAGATAGGCCGCGAACTCGATCCTCCAGAAGAGGCAAAGCCCGATCAGCAGGCCGGCCCACAGTGGCCTTCGCTCAAACAGCAGGAGTGCGCCAAGCGCAAAGACGAGAGCCAGCGGAGTGGGGTGCGGGCCGCTCGGGAAGGCCATCGCGCAGACGCTGACCAGCCAAACCGCGAGCGAGAGGTACGGCCCGGCCCGGCGCCTTGCGAGGCGCCACGCCAGCAGCGCGACGGCGGCGTCGGCAAGCAGCCGAACGATCCGCCACCACAGCAGTGACGGTCCAAGCAGTGCGGAGAGGCCACCGAGCAGATATGGCTGGCCTGGCGGGTAGTACCACCAGAAGTCGCCGTACGGGACCTGCCCGTCGGCAATTCGTGCGGCGGCCTGCAGCATCAGTCCTTCGTCATTCGGCTGCACGCCGTTGAGGATTGTCAGGCCGGAGAGGAAGAGTCCGCCCGCGAACAGCAGCAGCGGAACGAACCAGGCCGGAGCCGATTCGAGCGACTTTGGCCCGGGCGGTCGCGCCGGGCTCTGGGCGACGTCGCTGACCATCGAATCATCGTACGTGACGTTGCCGTCGATCAATCTGATCGCTAGCGGTCAGGGGTCCCGGCAGCGGCGCCCATTTCAGGGCGGTAGCGGAGTTCGTAGAGCGTCGCGCAGCCGAAGCGCTCAGGCGGCCGCGCGAGCAGCGGCGCGAGCGATCTGTCGAGTGCGCTGACGTCCTTCAGGCGGCAGTCCGCGAGAAGCCAGCGGGCGCGGGACTGG
>WLNV01000032.1 GCA_009699615.1 Actinomycetota bacterium | reverse complement strand
TTGACGAACTGCTGGTCCTGGCGGCGGCGGGCATCGAGCAGTTGCGCGCGGCGCAGGATCTGGCTATCACGGCCGGCAGCCACTGACGCCGATGCGACTGACAGTCGCCACCCACAACGAGCACAAGCTAACCGAGTTCGCTCGCCTGATGCCGGGCTACGAGTTTGACCTTCTGCCGCCGGGCGCGGAGGCGCCGGTGGAAGACGGGGACAGTTTCGCTGCCAACGCCTTGATCAAAGCTCGCGCCGGCGCGCTGCTGAGCGGGGCTGTGACGATCGCCGACGATTCAGGGATCTGCGTCGAGTCGCTGGGAGGGGAACCTGGGATTCGCTCGGCCCGGTGGGCTGGCGAGGACAGCGACGACGCTGCAAACCTCCAGATGCTGATCGCCAAGACGGAGCCGGGCGACCAGCTCGAATACGTCTGCGCGGTCGCCTACTGCGACCCGCAGAGCGGAACCGAACACACGGTGGAAGGGCGTTGCGTCGGCGTCCGCGCGGCCGATCCGCGCGGCATTGGAGGCTTCGGTTACGACCCGGCCTTCGAGCCGCTTGAGGCGCCCGGCCGGACGATGGCAGAACTCAGCGGCGACGAGAAGGATCTGATCAGTCACCGCGGCAGCGCCGTTCGTAGCTTGACCGCTTGGCTGTCGAGCCAATGAGCGCCTCGGCTGAAACCGCGACGACGCCGCAGCAGCGGACTGCGCTGGCTTCGGTTGGAGCCGCGGCCTTTCTCGTCGTTATCAAGCTGGTCGCTGGTCTAGCCAGCGGCTCGCTTGGCTTGATCGCTGAGGCTGCACACTCGGCGACCGACTTTGGATCTGCAGTGCTGACCTTCTTTGCGATTCGCGTCGCCGACCGACCAGCCGACAGCAGTCACCCCTACGGCCATCGCAAGGCCGAGCACCTCGCCGCGCTGGGAGAAGGAAGCTTCCTGATCGTCATGAGCGGCGTGATCATCTTCGAGTCGGTCAGTCGGATTACCAGCTCCACGCCGCACCAGGTCGAAACCAACTGGTGGGTCTTCGCGGTAATCGCAGTGGTGCTCGTCGTCGACGTAACGCGAACGGCAATCTCCTGGCGCGCGGCGCGCGCCTACTCAAGCGCGGCGCTGGGAGCCAACGCACTCCACTTCGCTTCCGACTTCGCCGGCACACTCGCAGTCCTCGCCGGACTCCTGCTGGTGCGCTCGGGCGTCGCCGAAGCCGACTCGATCGCAGCGCTCGTGGTTGCGGTCCTAGTCATCGGCGCAGCGGTCACGCTGATTCGAAGCAACGTTGGTTCGCTGATGGATCAGGCTCCCGCCGGAGTAGTCGAGTTGGCGCGGGAGGCGATCGAGTCGGTCCAGCCGGCGGTCGAGATCACGCGCCTGAGGGTCCGCGAAGCCGGCGGCCACACCTTTGTCGACGGCGTTCTGGTGGTCGAGGCGGACGCACCAGTCCAGCAAGGCCACGAGCTCGCCGATCGCGTCGAGACGGCGATCCACCAGCGAATTCCTGAGAGCGACGTAACTATTCACATCGAGCCGCGGGAAGGCGCCGAGTTACGGGAGCGTGTCACCGGTGCGGCGCTCTCGGCTCAGCACGTACGCGAGGTCCACAACGTGCGGATCGTCAGCATCGACGGCCGCTCGGACCTGAGCCTCCACGTCAAGCTGCCCGCCGGCCAGTCGTTGGCTGAGGCACACGCAGCTATCGATGAGGTGGAAGCCGCAATCCGCGCGGCGGCTCCCGAGGTAGACGCCGTCCACGTTCACATCGAACCGCTTGAGCAATCGCTCCAGGCGCCGGCCGCTGCGAGTGAGGAATCGGCCGAACTGCACGACGCGTTGGCTGAGATTGTCTTCGCTCAAACCGCCCGCGAACCGCTCGAATTGCGAGTACACCGAGAACCACGTGGGATCGTCGCGCTCGTCACAGTCGCGCTGGATGGCGATCAGTCGCTAGCGCAGGCCCACGCGAAGGCAACCGCAGTCGAAGCCGCAATCCGCGACTACAACGCTGAGATTGTCGACGTTGTAGTCCACACCGAGCCGGCGGCACCGCTCAAGTCAGGTTGATTGCCGCGGCGATCCCTACTGCGCCGGAGAGGGCGGCGTAGCCCTGGTATCCCGCGATCAGCAGCACGGCGACTCCGATCAGGCAGATCACGACAACGATTCCCCAGCTGATTCTGGCCAACGGCATTGCGTCATCGTGCCAGCTTGATCCGACGGTTACTGCGCTCGAGGCGCCGTCCCGTTGCGTTGGTAGCGTCAAGATCCGTGCCGATCCCCGAGAAAGCGTTAGACAACTGACCGCAGACGAGCCTCGGCCACAGTCTCCGCCCGCTGAAGGGTTCGCCGCGCGGCTGTCGGCGGCGGTCTCCGAGCGGCAGTCGCAGATCGTGCTCGGACTCGACCCCGATCCCGCCCGGCTCTGGGCGGAAGCGGCGAGTCGCGCGGGTGGCAACGGCCCAGCAGAGCAGGCAGCAAGTGCGGTTGCGGCCCACTGCTGCGATCTGATCGATGCAGCCGGACCGGCCTGCGTCGCCGTCAAGCCTCAGCTGGCCTGCTTCGAGCGTTTGGGCGCGCCCGGCCGCATCGCGCTGGGGGCTGTTGTCGCCCATGCGAAGACGGCAGGGTTGCTCGTTCTTGCCGACGGCAAGCGGGGTGACATCGACGTCAGCGCCGCTGCCTACTGCCAGTCGCTGGTCGGAACCACCGCTACTCCGTTTGGGGACGTAGGCGGGCTTGGCGCCGATGCCTTTACGGCGAATCCGTACATGGGGGCTGACACGCTTGGCGTCTTGATCGAGGGCGCGCGCGAGGCCGCGGCAGGAGTCTTCGTGTTGGTCCGGACCTCCAACCCCGGCGCGGCCGACTTCGAAGATCTGGAATTGGCTGCCGGCGGAACTCTCTGGGAGCGTGTAGCGGAGAGCGTCGACGCTCTCGGCGCTGCCGGTGAACTCTCCGACGTGGGGGCTGTCGTCGGCGCAACGGCGCCGCAACACGTTGCGCGTATGCGCGAGCTGATGCCAAGGACGATCTTCTTGCTCCCCGGAATTGGTGCGCAGGGTGGGCGCGTCGAGGATCTCGCACCGGCTTTCGCACCCGGCCGCGCTGGGGGGCTCGTCAGCGCATCGCGCTCGATCGTCTTCGCTTCGGAAGAACGCGGCGGCAGCGCGGCGGAGGCTGCGCGGGAGCAGGCGGAAGAACTGCGAGCCGCTGCGTGGGCGCTCGGCTAGGAGCTCCCGGGCCTGCAAGTTTGCGCCCGACCAAGCCAATCGTTGGAGTTGCAGGCGCGCGTCCGTATCCTCTGTTATTAGATGGCGTCGAAATCCCCCTCAGCTCGCTGGTTAGCGCCGCTCGCGCTGGTCCTCGCCGCATTTGTCACGGTGGTCATCATCGCTAGTGGTGGCGGCTCAGCCAGCGGCGGCGACTCCGCACCGGCCACCGGCGCGACTACGCCGACACAGGTGAAGACGACCGGTGCACGCTTCTACACCGTGCACACCGGTGACACCCTCACTTCGATCTCAATCGACACCGGTGTCGCGGTCGTAACCCTTCAGCAGCTCAACCCAGGGCTCGACACGCAGGCGCTTCAGCCCGGCCAGCGTCTTCGCCTTCGATCGTGATCCGCGCGCTCCGCGTGGGCGCGCTTCTGGCCCTGCTCTCGCTTGCAGTGCCAGCGATCGCCAGTGCCCAACGACGCCCTTCGCTGTCGGCCTCGGCAGCAATCCTGATCGAGCCGTCCAGCGGCGAGATCATTTACTCGCGCAACCCTTATGCGCGCCACGAAATTGCCTCGACGACGAAGATGATGACGGCGCTGCTGCTGCTCGAGAAGCGATCACTTGCTCACCGCGTAAGGGTCATCAATTACAGCCCGGGCCCGGCAGAATCGACTGCCGGACTGACTCCAGGAGAGCGTCTAACGAGCGCCGACATGCTGCGTGCGCTGCTCCTGGCCAGCGCCAATGAGGCGGCAGCATCGATCGCTGTAGACGTTGGCGGCTCGCAGAAGGGCTTCGTGCGAATGATGAACGCTCGTGCGAAGCGGGCCGGTTTGCGCAGCACGCACTTCTCGAACCCGGATGGGCTCGACGGCCGACGGAACTACTCGACCGCGCGCGACCTTGCATCGCTTGGCGTGCTTCTTAGAGAGAACCCGTTTGCGCGCAAGCTCGTCGATCGTTCAAAGGCGACGCTTCGCAGCGGCGATCATCGGCGAGTGGTCTACAACCGCAACACGCTCGTCGGGTCGGTCCCATGGATCAACGGAATCAAGACCGGCCACACCTCGAGTGCCGGTTACCTGCTCGTAGGCGGAGCGAGTCGAGACGGCGCCGAGCTGATCAGCGTCGTGATGGGCGAACCGAGCGAGGCGGCGCGCAACGCCGACACGCTGAAACTGATGCGCTACGGCTTTGGTCGCTACCAGAGCATTCACGCCGTTGGCAAGGGTCAGCGCTTCGCGACACTCGCCGTCAAAGGCCGCAGCGACCGAGTCCACCTGGTCGCGTCGCGCAGCGCCGACGTTGTGATGCGCAGGGGGCAAAGCCCGACGACGGTCGTCAGCGAACTGCCGGACGAGGTGACGGGGCCGCTCGCCAAGGGCGCGCGGATCGGCTACGTGATCGTGCTTCGGAGAGGCAGGAGCGTTGACCGCGTCCCGCTGGTGACCGCTTCGGCTGTCGCGGCGCCTTCATTGCTGGCCGCCGGTGGCGGCTGGGCCGGACCGATCGCTGGGCTGCTGCTGGCCGGCATCCTGATCGCCGCATTCGCTACGCTGCTGCGCAAGCGGCGCCGGGAACGGCGCCCGGAGAGGGTCCAGAGAGAGCCAGCATGATTCTTACCGTCACGCTCAACGCTGCGATCGACAAATCGCTATCGGTCCCCAGCTTCCGGCTCGGGCGTCGTCACCGCACCGTTGAGCAACGCTCGACCGCCGGTGGCAAGGGAGTCAACGTGGCACGACTGCTCGCCTCGCTTGGCCAGCCGGTCATCGCGACAGGGTTTGTTGGCGGCGCGACGGGAACCAGGATCGTCGAGCAGCTGACGACCGAGTCGATCCTCAACGGGTTCGTGCACATTGCGGAGGAGTCCCGGACGAACATCTCGGTGCTCGATCCGACGACCGGCGAGCAGACAGAGGTCAACGAGCGCGGGCCAGAAGTGAACGCGGCCGAAGTGGAACTGTTCGTCGAGAAGCTCTGTTACCTGGCGCGTGGAGCCGCAGTCTGCGTGCTCGCGGGCTCTCTGCCGCGCGGAGTCGATCCGTCGATCTACGCGACGCTGATCGCCGAACTGAAGCGGCTCGATGTAATCACGATCGTCGACTCCGAAGGCGAGGCGATGAAGCTCGCCGTGCGCGCCGAGCCGACAATGATCTCGCCCAACATGGCAGAGGCCGAGGAACTCGTCGGCCACGAGTTCAATGATCCGAACGAGCAGATTGCCGCGCTTGGCGAGCTGCGCGGACTTGGATGCAAGGAGGCGATGATCACGCTTCCGGATGGCTGCGTCGCCAGTGTTCTGGTTGACGGTCAACCACGTGAACACCGCGTCTGGATTGAGCCACGCGAGGCCGTCGCCAGCGTCGGTGCCGGAGACGCTTTTCTCGCTGGCTACGTCTCTGCGCGCTACAACGGCTCGACCCCGGAGGAGTGTCTGCGCTACGCGGTTGCCTGCGGTGCGGAGTCAACGCAGCGCCTTGGCGCTGGGCTAATCGATCCGAAGGGCGTCGAAGAGCTTCTCTCTGAAGTTGAGGTCGTCCGCATCGAAGCACCCGCCAGCGCTCTCTGAGCGCTATCTTGGTTGAGTGGTCACGCGACCGGCTCGACAGCCATCAGATCAGCTCCCCGATCAGCTTTGCGCGGGGCGATTGCGTCCGGCGTTGTACCTAGGATCGCCCGATGGAAATTGAGATCGGCAGAGGCAAGAAGGCGCGTCGCGCCTATGGGTTTGATGACATCGCGATCGTGCCGTCACGGCGAACGCGCGATCCGGACGATGTAGACATCTCCTGGAAGCTTGGTCCGTATCGCTTCGAGCTGCCGCTGCTGGCCTCGGCGATGGATGGTGTCGTCTCTCCACGGACGGCGATCGAAGTCGGTCGCCTCGGTGGGCTCGCGGTTCTGAACCTTGAAGGGATCTTCACCCGCTACGAGGATGCCGAGGAGCAGCTCGAACGGATCTCGAAGCTGCCGAAGGACGAGGCGACGCACGAGATGCAGTTGATTTACCAGGAGCCGGTCAAGCCCGAGCTGATGCGCGCTCGGATCGAAGAGATCAAGGCCAGCGGCGTTGTGACTGCTACCTCGCTGACTCCGCAACGCGTCTCGGCGCACTACGAGATGGTGCTCGATGCCGGGCTCGACATCCTCGTTATTCAGGGGACCGTCGTCTCGGCCGAGCATGTCTCGAAGACGACAGAGCCGCTCAACTTGAAGGAGTTCATCGCCGATCTCCCTGTACCGGTGATCGTCGGTGGCTGCGCCAGCTACCACACGGGACTGCACTTGATGCGGACCGGAGCAGCCGGAGTCTTGGTCGGGGTCGGCCCTGGCGCCGCCTGTACGACTCGTGGAGTACTCGGGCTTGGAGTTCCCCAGGCGACCGCGATCGCTGACGTCGCTGGTGCCCGCTCGACTCACATGCTTGAAACCGGCGAGTACGTCCAAGTGATCGCCGACGGCGGGATGAGCACCGGCGGCGATGTAGCGAAGGCGATCGCCTGCGGCGCCGACGCGGTGATGATCGGATCCCCGCTTGCTCGCGCCTACGAAGCGCCGGGCCGTGGCTTCCACTGGGGAATGGCGACCTTCCACCCGACGCTTCCTCGAGGCGCGCGGGTTGAGACAGTCCAGAACGGCTCGATCGAGGAGATCCTGACCGGCCCAGCCCACGAGAACGACGGCAGCTTCAATCTGATGGGCGCGCTGCGCACCTCGATGGCCACCTGCGGCTATCAAGACATCGCCGAGTTCAACCGCGCCGAGCTGATGGTCGCTCCGGCGCTGCAGACCGAGGGCAAGAAGCTGCAGTCGTCGCAGGGAGTCGGCATGGGTAGCCGCGGAGCTGCCGCCTCGCCAACGGCCAACGCCGACAGCACGCTCAGTTCGACGCCGGCGTGACTCACGACGAAGTTGTCGTTCTCGACTATGGCGGTCAGTACTCGCAACTGATTGCGCGGCGTGTGCGCGAGTGCGGGGTCTTCTCTGAACTGTTGCCGTACCACGTCGGCCCTGAAGAGGTTGCGGCGCGTGGAGCGAAGGGGCTGATCCTTTCAGGCGGCCCGGCTTCGGTTCACGTTGACGGTGCGCCGGAGCTTGATCCAGGGCTGCTCGAACTCGGTATCCCGGTCCTTGGAATCTGTTATGGGATGCAGCTGCTCGCTCAGCATCTCGGTGGGCGCGTCGAGAGCGCCGAGGTCGGCGAGTACGGTCGCTCGGAGCTGACGATCAGCGAGCCGGGGCTGCTGTTCGATGGGCTGCCCGAGATTCAGCCCTGCTGGATGTCACACCGCGACACGGTTTACGAGCCGCCGCCGGGATTCACTGCGCTCGCGGCCTCGACACAGTCGCCTGTCGCGGCGTTCGAGTCGGCCGAGAAGAGGATCTACGGGATTCAGTTCCACCCCGAAGTCGTCCACACCCCGTTCGGTCAAGAGATCCTGACCCACTTTCTTCGCGATGCGTGTGCCTGCACGCTCGACTGGTCGCCGGCCTCGATCGCCGAGGAGCAGATCGCGGCGATTCGGGCGCAGGTCGGCGACGGCAAGGTCGTATGCGGACTCTCAGGCGGAGTCGACTCGTCGGTGGCAGCGCTGCTCGTCCATCGCGCGATCGGCGACCAGTTGACCTGCGTCTTCGTCGACCACGGAATGATGCGCAAGGACGAGGGCGCCCAGGTTGTTGAGACCTTCCGCGACCGTTTCGCCGTCCCGCTCGTTGCCGTTGACGCCGAGGACCGTTTCCTCAGCAAGCTTGCCGGCGTCAGCGACCCGGAGACGAAGCGGAAGATCATCGGTGCAGAGTTCATCCGTGTCTTCGAGGAGGAAGCGGCGAAACTCGAGGGCGCGAAGTTCCTCGTCCAAGGGACGCTCTACTCCGACGTGATCGAATCAGGCGGCGGCACCGGAACCTCGACGATCAAGTCGCATCACAATGTCGGAGGGCTTCCGGATGACATGGAATTCGAGCTCGTCGAACCTCTTCGCGCGCTG
Organism: Actinomycetota bacterium; assembly: GCA_009699615.1. Taxonomy (GTDB): domain Bacteria; phylum Actinomycetota; class Thermoleophilia; order Solirubrobacterales; family Solirubrobacteraceae; genus F1-60-MAGs163. The sequence continues at coordinate 2,943 of WLNV01000032.1, read as the reverse complement.
TTTAAGGACGAAGTCCGAGCGGTCGGCGCGGAGTTGGGGCTGCCGGAGCGGCTCGTCTGGCGTCAGCCGTTCCCTGGGCCTGGCCTCGCGATTCGGATCGTCGGTGGCGAGGCAACGAAGGAGCGGCTCGACCTCCTTCGCGATGCCGACGCCGTGCTCCAGGACGAGATTCGTAAAGCCGGCCTCTACCGCGAGCTGTGGCAGTCATTCTGCGTTCTGCCTGATGTCAAGACCGTCGGCGTTCAAGGAGATGAGCGCACCTACGGCTACGTAGTGGTTATCCGCGCCGTCACGTCGGACGACGCGATGACGGCCGACTGGGCTCGTCTTCCTTACGATCTGCTCGAACAGATTGCCTCGCGAATGATCAACGAACTGCGCGAAGTGAACCGCGTAGTGCTCGACATCACGTCGAAGCCGCCAGGCACGATCGAGTGGGAGTAATGAGCCGCGCCGCGCGTATCGCGCAAAGGCCGCTATTCTCTGATGCTGCGCCGCGCTCACCGCGTGGCTTTTTATTGCTATGAGAGCCTCCGTTGCATCAAAAACCTACGTCGCCAAAGCGACAGACCGCGATCGTCAGTGGCTGCTGATCGACGCCAACGGGCTTACGCTCGGGCGTCTTGCTACCCAGATTGCCGATCTTCTTCGCGGCAAGCTCAAGCCTGAGTACACGCCGCACGTCGATACCGGTGACTTCGTTGTCGTAATCAACGCCGAGAAGATCTCGGTCAGCGGCAACAAGATGAAAGAGAAGATGTATCGCCGTCACACCGGCTACCCCGGTGGACTGCGCGAACGGACGCTTGAGGAGATGCTCGAACGTCGCCCCGAGGAGGTAATCCGCCAAGCAGTGCGCGGAATGCTTCCCCGTAACCGTCTTGCTCGCCAGCAGATCACGAAGCTCAAGGTCTACGCCGGCACCGACCACCCACACGTCGCGCAGAAGCCGACCAAACTGGAGATCACGACCTAATGGCCGACGACGAAGCGCCAATCGAAGAGCAGCCTGAAGTAGTCGCTGAAGAGATCGCTGAAGAGATCGTTGAAGAGGCCGTCGTTGAAGAGATCGTTGAAGAGGCAGTCGAAGAGGCAGTCGCTGAAGAGATCGTCGAAGAGGCCGTCGCTGAAGAGATCGTCGAAGAGGCCGTCGCTGAGGAGATCATTGAAGAGGTAGCTGAGGAGACCGCAGCGAAGGTCGACAAGAAGGCCGCCAAAGAGAAGCCGATTCCCGGCGCAGACCTTGAGGTTGACATCGTCGTCGAGGGGGAAGGTTCCTCGCCTGAAAGCTCGCTTGATCCGTTTGCCGACGATGACGTCGTCGCCGTTGAGATCGAAGAGCCTGTTTCGGACGAACCAATCGCCGCAACAATCAAGCTCGCTGCGGACGCACGCTACAGGGCCACTGGCAAGCGCAAGCGCGCTGTCGCACGCGTCATTCTTAAGCCCGGAAAGGGCGAGTACCTGATCAACGGGCGCTCTATCGATGACTTCTTCCCGCGTCCTGCGCTGCAGCGGAACATTCGCCAGCCGCTTGAAGCCGTCGGGTACGAAGACAAGATGGACGTGATTGCCAGAATGCATGGTGGCGGCGTTTCGGCCCAAGCCGGCGCATTGCGTCACGGCATCTCGCGCGCGCTGCTCGAGGCCGATCCCAACCTTCGTGGAGCGCTTAAGAGCCGCGGCTTCCTGACACGCGATGCGCGTGCCAAGGAACGCAAGAAGGCTGGTCTCAAGAAGGCCCGCAAGCGGCCTCAGTTCAGCAAGCGCTAGAGCAGCTGGCCCGCGCAATCGGCGTGGATTCTCTAGTTTTCCCTTAATGGCTCGTCATCTCTTTGGTACCGACGGCGTCCGCGGCTTGGCCGGGGAGAAGCTCACGGCCGAACTGGCGATGGCGCTTGGTCGCGCAGCGACCGAGCAGGCTGGAGGGCCGGGCACACGCGTATTGGTTCTACGCGACACGCGCGAATCCGGCGAAATGCTTGAAGCGGCGCTCGCTGCTGGTATCTCTGCAGCCGGCGGAGAAGCGCTGCTCGGCGGCGTGCTGCCGACACCCGCGGCGCCCCTGCTGATCGGTCAGTACGGGTTCGACCTCGGGGTTGTTGTCTCGGCGTCGCACAACCCCTATCAAGACAACGGGATCAAGTTTTTCGGTGGAGACGGACTGAAGCTGACGGACGCCGCCGAAGAGGAGATTGAGGCGCGGCTCGAAGCACCTCACGCTTCTACGCTCGCGATCGGCCGCGTTCGCGAGCTCCACGGCACGCAGGAGGACTACCTGCGGGCGCTTGAGGTGCGCTTCAAAGACCTCGACCTGTCTGGGCTCAATCTGCTGCTCGACTGCGCCCACGGAGCGACCTATCGCGTCGGCCCGGAGATCTTCCGCCGGCTCGGGGCTTCCGTCACAGCGATCGGCTGCGCGCCAGACGGCCGCAATATCAACGACGGTGTCGGCTCGACCCACATCGAGGCGCTTGCTGCCGCTGTCGTTGCCGACGGGCACGACCTCGGCTTTGCTTTCGACGGCGATGGCGATCGCGTCTTGGCTGCCGATCGGCTCGGGACAAGCGTTGATGGCGATGAGCTGATCGCGCTGGCGGCGATTCACCTCCGGGCCAACGACCGTCTGGCGGGCAACGGCGTTGTCGTCACTGTGATGACCAATTACGGCTTCCATACGGCGATGGAGGCGGCCGACATCGAAGTCGCGACGACCGACGTAGGCGATCGCTACGTGCTTGCTGAGTTGCGCGAGCGTGGTTGGAGCCTGGGCGGCGAGCAGTCGGGGCACATCATCGACATGGGCTTCGTCCGTTCGGGGGACGGGATAGCCAGTGCGCTGTTGACATTGGAGGCGCTCGCGGGAGAAGATTTGGCTGAGCGGTCGGCGATGCAGAAGCTGCCTCAGCGGCTCGTAAACGTGAAGGTCGCAGACAAGGCCAC
>WLNV01000031.1 GCA_009699615.1 Actinomycetota bacterium | reverse complement strand
GCTGAGCGCGGGCGTCAATATCAGGGCGCTCGCAGCGAGCGCAGCGATTGAACGAAAACGCATCGTTCCTAAGCCTAGGGCAGCAGCTCGCTGATCGCATCAATTGCCGACGCCAACACCGCTTCCGGTGCGGCCGCACCATCGAGCACGCGGATCCGCTGCGGCTCGGCTACAGCCAGCTCGTCGTAAGCCTCGGCAGCCAGCATGAAGAACTCGTCACCAGCCAGCTCGAGGCGGTCTGCACTCTCACCGCGCTCACCGATCCGCTCGGCGCGGGTGGCAGCATCGACGCGCAGGTAGAGCGTGCGGTCGGCGGTCAAGCCACCGCTGGCGAACTCGTTGATCTGAGCTACCGCTTCGATCCCAAGGCCGCGACCGGCTCCCTGGTAGGCGAGCGAGGAATCTATGTAACGGTCGAGCACCACAAAGCGCGCCTCTTCGAGCAGCGGCAGCACCAACTCACTGACGAGCTGCGCGCGGGCTGCGGCGTAGATCAAAGCTTCCGCGCGCGCATTGACTTCAAGCGAAGGGTCCTTGACCAGATCGCGCAGCCGCTCGGCCAGCTCCACCCCACCCGGCTCGCGCAGCGCGGTCACCGGCAGCGAGCGGCTTTCAAGCTCGGCCGTGAGGCCAGCGACGAGCGTTGACTTGCCGGAGCCGTCGAGCCCTTCGATCGTGATCAGTCGTCCTGCCATCAACGAGCCGAGCGTACCCGTACGATCAGCCGATGAGCACGCTCGCCGCGATCGAACGCCACCCGCACGCGCTGGCCGTGCTCGGTTCGGCGCTGGAGCCGGGTGGCAAGCCCTCGCACGCCTACCTCTTCCACGGGCCTCCCGGCGCCGGCAAGGCAGCCGCCGCACGAGCCTTCGCCGCCGAGCTGCTGGCCGAAGGCGCCGCCAACCCCGATGGCGTGCGCGACCGCGCCGAGCGCGAATCGCACCCAGACCTGACTTGGGTCCGCGCCAGCGGCGCGAGCGAGATGCGCCGCGCCGACATCGACGAGCCGGTCGTTGCCGCCGCCGCGCGCAGGCCATTTGAATCGTCGAAGCGCGTCTTTGTAATAGAAGGCGCCGACACGATGAATGCCGAGGCTGCCAACAGGATGCTCAAGACGCTCGAGGAACCGGCCTCCTACGTCCACCTCGTGCTGCTGACCGACCGCCCCGAGCAGGTCCTGCCGACGATCTCTTCACGCTGTCTTGCCGTGCGCTTTGACGCGCCGACCGAAGCTCAGCTCGAGGAGCAGCTCGGCGCGCGTGGGATCGCTCCCGAAGTAGCGCAGGCCTGCGCAAAGCTGGCGCTCGGCGACGCAAACCGCGCGCTCGCGATGGCGCTCGGCGAAGGAGCCCAGCAGCGTGCCAACGCGGAGCGCTTCGCTCGTTGCGCGCGCCACAACAAGCTCAGCGACCAGCCATGGACGGCGCTGATTAACCTCGCGCAAACACTGGCGGCAGCGACCGAGGACCGCCTCAACGAGGAGGCCAAAGCCGAGGCTGAATCGCTACCTAAGCGCGAGCGCAACAAGTACGAGAAGGACGCCAAGGCCGACGCTCACAGGATCTGGCGCCGCGTTCGCACGACGGCGCTCGACGAAGGGCTACGCCTAACCGGCCTCTGGTACCGCGACCTCGCCTGCATAGCCGACGGCGCTCCGGAGCTGATCTACGCCGTCGATCGCCGCACCGAACTGGAAGCCGACGCGGCAGGGCTCAGCTCCCACCGCCTGCGCGACGCGATTGCGCTCGTTGACGCGACGCGAGCATCACTTTCGATCTACCCCGATGACCAGCTCCAGCTTGAAGCGCTCGCCTACCGACTGGCGCGCACTCTTAGCTAACTGCGCCGGTGGCCAGCAGCACCAGCATCAGCACACCGACCGCAACTCGGTAAATAACGAAGACACTGAAGTTGTGCGTGCGAACGAAGCGCAGCAGGAAGGCGATCGCAAGGTAGCCGCTGATGAAGGCCAGCACGGTTGCGACCACGGTCGGCCAAACGCCGACCGAAGCGCCGGTCGAATCACCGATCTTTCGCAGCTCGAAGACGCCCGAGAGCACGACCGCCGGGACAGAGAGCAGGAATGAGTAGCGCGTGGCCGATTCGCGGTTGAGGCCGAGGAAGAGCCCGCCCGAGATCGTTGAGCCTGAGCGACTTACGCCGGGAATCAGCGCCAAGGCCTGAAAGAGGCCGATGATGATGCCGTCGCGCAGCGTCAACTCCTTGACGTCGCGATTCTGCGCGCCCTTCAGGTCGGCGGCCATCAGCACGAAACTGAAGAGGATCATCACGATCGCGACCAGCGAGAGCGTGCGCACGTTGTTCTCAATCTGATCGGAGAAGACGATGCCAACGATCGCAATCGGGATCGTGCCGAGAAGGATGTACCAACCGAGCCGCGCGTCGGTATCGCTACTGCGCCAAAGCGTGTGCTCTCCGCCGAATGACTTGACGAAGGCAACCGCCATCCGCCAAAGATCCTTGCGGAAATAGACCAGTACGGCGGCCATCGTGCCAAGCTGAATCACAGCGCTAAAAGCGGCGCCGGGGTCGGGCCAGCCGGCCAGCGCGGGCACGTAAAGAATGTGGCCGGTGCTGGAGATCGGCAGGAACTCAGTTAGCCCCTGAACGATTCCAAGGACGATCGCTTCAAGCGTTGACACGGCTGGGACGCTAGCGGGCGGCTAGGTCAGCGCGGATCGATCGACCCAAGGTTCGGTTCTAGGTCGTAGAGGCCGAAGTCACGGAAGCTTGAGAAGTTGGGGTTGTCCGGGCCATGGAAATCGGCTGAGCCGGTCGTGAGCATGTCGAGGCCAGCGGCAAGCTCGACGAGCCGGCGCGTTTGATCCTCCGTGTAACTGATGTAGAAGGCCTCAACGCCGTCGCCGCCGAGTGCGGCGAATCGCTCCAGCACGTCGCGGGTTGCTTCGTGCTGGTCCTCGTCGCGAAAATCCCAGTAAGGGTGCGCCCAGATCGCCTTTCCGCCGGCCTCGTGGATCGCCTCAACTGCCTGGCCAACCGTTGGCGCTGTGCGGCCGCGATAGCCCGGCGCGCCAGGGACTAGGTAGGCAACGAGCAGATCGGTCGAATTCGCGAGGCCCTCAGCGGCGGCGCGCTGACCGTTGGCCGGGTCATCAAAGATCGCCGCCGCGATCTGCGGGCGCCCGAGCGGCTGATCACCGCGCTGCGGCAGCGTCACCTGCCAACCGTTCTCGCGCATGGCCTCAGCCATCCGCTCGCCGCGGATCCAGCGATCGTCGCGCCACAGCTCAAGCCGCGCTAGTAACACGGGGTCGTGGTGGTCAATGCCGTAGCCGAGGATGTGGAGGTCTATGTCGCCGAGGTCGAGCGAGGAGATCTCAACCGCGCTGACGAGCGTTAGCGCGCCGTCGGTCGCCGCGGCGGCTTCAAAGGCCTCGTCGAGCCCGTCAACGGTGTCGTGATCGCTCAGCGCGAGCAGCTCAACTCCAGCGCCGTGCGCTGCCGCGACCACGGCGGCCGGCGGCAGCGCGCCGTCCGAGGCGGTCGAGTGCGATTGAAGATCGAAGGTCGGTGCGGCCATGGTTCGATCGTACGCCACCGGCCGCAGTCGCGATCGTCTATAACCGCAGCAGGATGTCAGCGGCAACCCCGGAGATAACCTCGCTGGTCGGCGTCTACAACGCTGAGGGGACGCTCGCCGGCGAGCTGCGTTATTGGTTTGGCGCACGGCTCGGAAGGGTCCACTGCGCGCTCTGCGAGATCACCCACGGCAGCTTCCGCGAGAAGGCGGAATGGAAGCGGGTTAGTGGCGCGCTGCCTGTTTCTTTTGAGACCGTTCACCTAGACGAGCGCTCACCCGAGCTCAGATTGGCGAGCGCTTCAGCCACACCTTGCGTGCTCGCAGCGATCAGCGGAGCTGGCTTTGAGATCCTGCTCGGTCCTGAACAGTTGGAGGCCTGCCGATCGCAGCCGCAAGCATTAGCCGCCGCGATCCTCGCCGCGGCAGAAGAGCGCCAACTACGCTTCGCAGCGGGCATCTGAGCACACTCCGCCGCCGCTCGTACCCCCTGCCGCTCCGCCAACCAAAGACCGGACTAAGGATTGGCGCAACTTTTTCCTCTTTCGTGTGTAATTAGTGAAAGAGCGTGATGATTCGTTCTGGTCTAAAAGCCCAACTGCCAGTCGCAGCGGTCGCAGCGGTCGCAGCGGTCGCGTTGCTGGGCGTCGCGCCGCCGGCGACAGCGTTCACATTCGGATCGGTCGCGGGAAACATCGACAACGGGGGGCGTGGGCTCGACAACTACCCGCGGTCGATCCGCTACAACAACCTCCTCTTCGGCGCGCCAATCATCACCACGAAAGATTCCGCGGGCGCAGCACTGAGGCGCGTACGGGTTGGCGGAATAATCACGAAGGTGCGGATCAAGGTTGCCTACAACGGCAGCCGCTCATTCAAATTCTCGCTTTGGCAACCGGATAATTCCAACCCGCGCTACCCGGGAACCACCTGCCGTAACAACAGCAGCCCACAACAGGCAGTTGTGACGACCTCATCAGCTGATTGCGTGATGGAGGCGCGGATGGTCAAGCAAGGTGAGGTCAACTTCGTTCAAGCGAACCAGTGGCCTGCAGAAGATCCCTCGCGCTCGCGATTCAACTCAACTGGCAATGGCTACGCGCGCGTGGTCACTCAAGACGGGCCTGGTGCCGGACGCCCCACGGTTTACACTTTCGCGAACGCTCGCGCCGTCGTCCGAGAAGACGACTGGCTTTCGGTTGCGCCAGTCGAAAGTGACCCGCAGTGGCTACAAGCTTGGCGCTCAGGGGCTGCGGGTCGGACTGCGACCTATGACGCCACCAACAACATCAAAATGGCCGCTGACGGCGGGCTCTGCATGCACGGACAATCGCGCACACCAATGGAGGGCCGAGGCGACGCGCCGGGCGGCGAAGGGATCCCCGGCCGAGGAGGCGTGATGGGAGCTTTCGGCTTGCCGCGGCCACCAATTGAGACCGGCGAGCTGAATGTCGGAATGGCAGGAAATCAGAACCCGGTTTCCTTCTCTCCTTGCTATCCGACCTTCCAGTATCAGGGCTACAACAGCCCAGGCGGCAACACTGGTCTTTACTACGGAAACTGCCACCCGGACAACAACTTCGCCTACAACGGCGAGTCTCTCTCCTGCCTCCGAGCGATGACTAACGCAGTGCAGGTGGAGTACACAATCGAAGCCGACCGTGACCATGACGGCTGGGGCGACGAGACCCAGGGCGCGCTGGCGCTGCGCGAGCGTGCCTGGCTTGCCGCTGATGCGGAGCGCAGAGCACGCGCAGCCGCCGACGCCGCCCAGCGCGAACGGCTGGCGGAGATAGCGCGCCGCTGGCGAGTCACACCGCTCGGCATTGACGTCACCGACCTGCTGCGCGAGGGCGCAGCGCTCAACATCGGTGAGATTGATTTCAACCTCGGCGGCATCGCTCCAGGAGCCCAGCCAGGCGAGAGCCCCGCTGAGGCGAACCCTGGCCTTGTCGATAGCCCGGCGGGAGGCGGAGACGCCGGCGGAGAAGCCGGAGGCGGAGAAGCCGGAGGCGGCCCGGCCGCAGCGGGCCCGCAGCTAACGGTCGCCGCGAGCACGCGAAAGAGGTTTGGCAGCGGCGCGATCCCAGTTCGCGTCCGCTGCCCGAAGGAGAGCTGCCAGCTTGTCGCCGAGGCAACGATGCGCTCGCGCGGCGCCAAGCGAAGCCGCAGCTACGCGATGAACCGCTCCAGCTACGTTGCGTCAAGGGTTGGGAAGTCGAAGACGATGTTCGTGAAGCTCAGCGCTTCCAACCGCCGCAAACTGCGCAGCGCGTGGAGGAAGCGCTCAGCGCTGAGCGCGCGCGTAACGGTCTCGGCAGTAAATGCCGCTGGCGGCGTTACGAAGAAGACGATCACGGTCAATATTCGCCGCCCCCGCCGCTGAGCTGGCGCCGCGGCGCACCAGCCCGGTATCCTCGACCGTTCCGGTCCGGGGTGCTCTCGCCAGCACAACGGGCCGGTCCTAGCCGACGTAGCTCAGTTGGTAGAGCACTTCACTCGTAATGAAGGGGTCCCCGGTTCGAATCCGGGCGTCGGCTTGGGCGGAGCGAGCTTCCTGCGCGATTTCGATCGGTGCGGTCCGGACACCCGCGGCCGCCGCAGGCCAAGTTCGGCCATCAGAGTCCGACAGTGCCGCCGATCTCAAGCCTGTTGCCCCCGGCGTTCTTTGCACCGTAGAGCGCGCTGTCAGCAGCTCGGTAGATCTCATGCCAAGTGAGTTTGTTGTCACTGACGACAACGCCGCCGAGTGATGCGCTCACGGTTCCGTCGCCGGCTATTGAGATTGAGCTAAGTGCGCTGTGGATTCGCTCACCGGCTTTCTGCAGCTGCTCGCGGTTGCACTCGTAAAGCAATATCGCGTACTCGTCACCGCCGAAGCGAGCCAGCGTGTCGTCCGCGCGCAGCGTCACCGCGATCGCCCTGCCGACGTCGATCAGCACCGCGTCGCCTGCCGGGTGACCAAACCGATCGTTGATCGCTTTCATACGATCAAGGTCGACCAGGATTACGCTAAATGGCTCGGCGCGCCGATCGTCGCGGCTAAGCGCTGCGCTGATTGCCTGCGCGAACCGGGTCCGGTTTGCGAGCCCGGTCAGCGGGTCGGCCAGTGCCCGCCGCGCGATGTCGTGAGCCAGCGAGTGCTCAGCGAGGCCGGCGGCTAAACTGACAAGCCGCGGCATCAGCTCATCGGCTTGATCCGCAAACCGGTCCGCAGCCGACGGAACTTGCTTCCCCGGTCCCGCTGGGACCGTTGCGACGATCACACCGAACCCCTCGCCAGCAGTCTTAACGTCGACGCATAAGACATCGTTCTCGTTGGCGCCGACGTGCTCACAGCGCCCCTCGGCGGAGCCGTTGGCGCGGCTGATATGCGGCTCGCCGGTCGTAAGAGCGAGGCAGGATTGCGGGTGAATTGATCTGCACTCTGGTGAATGCGGATTCCCGCGCTCTGGGTCGACCCACTCCATCTGCGAGCTGTCGCCGACAACCGCGAAGTAGTCGATCTGCGCTTCTGGATTGAACTTGGCAGTCGCATCGATCAGCGAAGTGAGAGCAGCCTGGCGGTCGTGAGCAATTCGCATCGCCTGAATCGCGGCGGCGGTGGTCGCGGTGGCAAACGTGGCCCGCTCGATCGTCTGGTTACTGCGCTCTAGCGCGATTATCTGCGAGAGTGCGACGAAGAGCGGCGCAAGGTCATCGAAGAGCTCGCTTGTGAAGCCGTTGTTGCGGTTGGCAAGGCCAACCATTCCGACTAGGCCGTCGGCTGCGAGCAAAGGTAGGCCAGCGTAGGACTCGAGCTTTGGGTGCCCGTCGGGTAGACCGCCAGCGCGCGGGTCATTCTCTGGGTCATTTGAGATCACAGCCTCACCGGTCGCGAGCGTCACGCCGAATAGCGTGTCGTGGTTGTGGAACTCCAAACCTGTTGCCTCGAACTCATCATGAAGCTGGCGAGACCATTCGTTCCAGGCGATGTTTGTGACCGCATAGGTCACTAGGTAAGTGGCGTCATTCTCATCTAGCTCGACGCGCCCGATGAAACCGAAACTGCTCTCGGTCAGCTTGAGGAATTGCGCTAGTGCGAACTCCCACCAACTGCGGGTCAGCCCCTCCGCGAGGTACCGATTTTGGAGTTCGGCGAGGACTTCGAGCACATGGGCTAGCTGCCTGCGCTTCACCTCCGCCTCGTGTTCGGCCGTGATGTCATGTGCGCTAGCGACGGCAAGTCCGCTTGATCTATCTAGATGTGCGCTCCATCGGAGCACCTTGAACCCGCCGGCGGCAGTCGCATAGCGATTCTCGAACGCGACCACGGCCTCACCTCTGGCCAGCCGCGCAACCTGTTCGAGCGTCATTGCGCGGTCATCCGGGTGAATAAGATCGATAAAGCTGGAGCCAAGCATCTGTTCTTCGGACCACCCGAGTAACTCGTGCCAACGCGAGTTCACCCGGACGAACTTGTCTCCGTCGGCGATTGCGGTCAGGTCAGGGGTATTCTCAAAAAAGTCGGTCGACACACTCGCCTGTGAGCGCGGTTGGGCGGCGCTGGTGGCGACTCCCGAGGTCGCCTCCAGCGCGGTAGCTTCGATAACTCCCGCAGGCATTGGAGAGCCGAACAGAAAGCCTTGCCCGCGTTTGATACCGGCAGCTAGCACCGCAGCCTTCTGGGGCTGTGTTTCGATCCCTTCGGCGACTGCCTCAATCTCAAGGCTGCGCGCGAGGATTGCAATCGAGGTGACGACCGCCCGGGCCCTGGCCCGGTCAGCGCCATCGAGACCCACGACTAGTGACCCGTCGAGTTTGAGCTGCGAGATTGGGAGCTCGCGCAGGTGAGCGATAGACGTTTCGCCAACGCCGAAGTCGTCGAGTGAAATCCGCACGCCACTAGCAGCAATTGTCTCAAGAATTGGGACTAGGCGCCTATTTTCGTTCAGGCCGCTTCGCTCTGTGAGCTCGAGCGTGATTAGTTGGGGTTCAACGTTCCAGCGCTCGAGTGCCGCGGCGATCTTTTGGGGAGTCTCTTCAAAAACTCCTGCAGGCGACAGATTTACCGAAAGACTGGGTCCGCCGGAGAGCCCTCGGCTGAGGTCTTCGAGTGCCTGCTCGAGCACCAGCGCGTCGAGGGCTGCCACCACACCAGAGCGTTCAGCCAGGCGCACGAACGTGGCTGCGTCTACGACGCCGAGTTCTGGATCCTGCCACCGTGCCAGCGCTTCGCTGCCCACAACCTCATCGCTCGCAAGGTCAACAATCGGCTGGTAGACGACGGTCACCTGACCTCGGTCAATCGCATCGATGAGCGCTGTCTGCATCCTAATTTCGCGGCTCAGATCCTCGCGTTGGGTGGCGGTGGCTTCGTCTGCCTCAACAATCGCTCCACGGCCAATGGCCGAGGCGTCAAGCGCTGCGACTTCGGCAGCGCGAAGCATGTCAGCATGCCGAAATCCTGATTGGCTGAAGCGTGCGATTCCGATCGCGTTGAGCACTGAAGCGGCGTCTTTCCCTGCCTCTGCGATCGGGGAGCTAAGTGCATCACGAATCCTCTCTGCAAATTCAGTTGATGCCTCCGACTGATCGCCTAGGAGGAGCGCGGCGAACGAGGTCTGGGCTGTCCGCGCTAGGAGCGTCTCGGCAGGCAAACAGGCGGAGACGCGATCGGCGACGGCCCGGAGTACAGCGTCGCCGTCTCTCTGACCCATGGCTCTTACTGTCTCGCCGAATCTGGGTAGCTTGATACAGATCACGCTCGATGCGGTTGCACCGCCGCCGCCCTGGTCGAGCGTGTCGATTCGCGCCTCGATCACATCGCGCGTCGCAAGCCCAGTCGTCGCGTCGTGTTCCTGATTCCACAGCTCGTTGCGGAGCTGTGAGGCATTCGCTTGCGCGAGCTCGCTGGCAAGCATCATCTTCTCTCGTCGCAACTCGAGCATCGCCGCCGCTTGCCGTGCGAGCGAGCTGATCGCTTCAATCTGCGAGTCCGTGAGCGTTCTCGGCACGTTGTCGATCACGCAGAGAGTGCCGACTGCGTGGTTGCGCTCGGTGACAACCGGGAACCCGGCATAGAAGATCACGGGAGGGTCCCCCGTGGTCCAAGGGTTATCGGCGAAGCGCTCGTCCTTAGTGCTGTCGCTAACGATAAGGGGATCGTGGGGCGGCTGGATAGCGTGGCCGCAGAAGGACTCCGATCGCGTTCCCTCGGGTACCTCGAGCCCGACTCGCGCTTTGAACCACTGGCGGTCAGCATCGATCAGTGAGAAGAGCGCAACCGGGGTGTTGGCGATCAACGACGCCGCCTCGACGAGATAGTCAAATTCCAGCTCGCTGGGGGTATCAAGAATCTCGAGCGACTTGAGATCCGCTAGCCGCAGCGCTTCGTCGGGCGTATCGGTTGCCGGCATGCCGCCAGGAATAGCGACGAAGGACTCCCTTGGTCCCTTGTGTGCATCATCCAGCTTGGGGTCCTTGGAGACCTTCAATCACCTCATAGTTGCAGCGGCTTGGCGTGACTGGAGCTCTAGTGCGCTTCAATATTTTTCCAAGCGCTTGAGCAGAAAGCCACTAAAAAACAATAAAAATATCTGTTAATCATCATACTAGCTAGACTCGCGAAGTGAAGCTATTTTCTCGGTCGGTGCCGATTCCGATCGAGCCCAGGCCGCTGGCGCCCCGAGCGGCAGGTTCAGAGCTGGTGCTGCCAACGCCGCGTAGGGGCGAGATACTGCCGCCGGGGGCAAGTCGCAGACCGCGTTGGCGATCCGCGCTGACAGCGATCCCAGCTTGGCTGATTTTCGGTTACATCTGGTGGCGGGCGCTGGTTGATGAGCAGCAGCAGCTTTACTCCGGAGCAATGTTGTGGGCCACGTGTGTAGCACTAACGGGCGTGGTGATTCTCGCGTGGGTTGCTTGGAACCGCGCCCTATCGCGCCACCGGATCGCCGAATTTGGCGGACGAAAGCTGCGTGCCAGCGGTCCGATTGACTTTTCGACCGACGCGCTGGGGCGGCCGGTAGTAGTCGCCGAAGGCGCTCCGACTTCACGCCTACTCGAGGTCGACCTGGTTGACGGCGTGAAGATGATCGGACCGGTCTCCGCGCCGAGCTGATGCTGCTCGCTCTATACGAACTGCTCTTCACGGTCATTGGTGTTTACGTGATCGTCTCATCGGCCGGCTGGGTTACAAGCGCGCTGCGCTTTGTGGCCGGGCGCGAGGGCGAGGGCTCGGACGAGTTTTACGAGATCCCCGACGATCAGCTGCCTAGCATCACCGTCTTGGTGCCCGCCTACTGCGAGGCGAAGACGATCGGGGCTTGTTTGTCTGCACTTCAGGCCGTCGACTACCCGGAGCTTGAAGTCGTCGCGATCGATGATGGAAGCCCGGACGAGACGGCGGACCGAATCCTCGAGCACGTCGCCACCGACCAGCGGCTGCGGTTCCTGCGCAAGAGCGAGAACGAAGGCAAGGCGATGGCGATGGCGATGAATGATGGAATCGCGATCTCCAGCGGTGAGCTGATCGTTGTAGTTGACGCCGACGCGCAGATCCATCCACTGGCGCTGCGCTATATGGCTGCCCACTTCGTGCGCCTGCCGCGTGTTGGTGGCGTTACCGGCAACCCACGGCCGATCAACCGGGTCAATCTGCTGACCGAGCTACAGGTTGCCGAGTACGC
>WLNV01000030.1 GCA_009699615.1 Actinomycetota bacterium | reverse complement strand
TCCATCCCGTGTTCGCGCAAGATCGCGGCGATCATCCGCGTCACCGACGACTTGCCGTTCGAGCCGACTACGTGAACGAGCCCCGGGAGCTCTTGCGGCCCGCCCAGCGACTCCAGCAACAGTTCGATTCGGTCGAGACCGAATTCGATCCCGAACATCTCGAGCCCAAGCAGCCAACGTTCGCCGTCAAACTCGGCGTGATCCTCATCGCTCTTTCGCTGAGCGTCCATTCTGCCCCGACTCAGGCGCCAAGCGCCGCGAGCTCTTCGCGCAGCCGATCGAGCTTGGCCTGCTCGCCGGCAACCAGATCAGCCGGCGCCTTCGCGACGAAAGCGTCGTTAGCGAGCTTGCTCTCAGCGCGTGCGATCTCGCCCTCGATCGCGGCACGCCGCTGCGAACGTTCTCGCTGCTGCGCCTCGACGTCGATCGCGTCACCGGCGCTGATCTCAACCGTGCCGCCAGGGACGGCGATGCTGTCGGTGACGTTGCCGTCGAAGGCGGCAATGTCGAGCTTTGCCAGACGCGCGATCAGCACGGCGTCAGCCACCAACTCCGGCGACGCAATCTTCGCTCCCAGCTGGGCTCCAGGCTTTACGTTGGCGCCGCTGCGCCAAGAGCGCAGCGCGGCAACTGCGGTAATCACATCGCTGACGCGCTGCTCCGCGTTAGCGTCGATCAACGACTCATGCGACTCCGGAAACGGCGCGCCGATCAGCAACCCTTCAGCGCCGGGCACCGACTCCCACAGCTGCTCGGTTACGAACGGGATGAACGGGTGCGCGAGCGCCAGCGTTGAGCGCAGCACGTAACAGACCGTCGCCGACAGCTCAGCGTCAAACTCGCGACCTTTGATCAGCTCGAGGTACCAGTCGCAGAGCTCGCCATAGACGAAGTCGTAGAGCCCGAAAGCCGCCTTCGAGAACTCAAACTGCTCAATCTGCTCGCTCGTCTCGGCGACAACCCGTTGTAGGCGTGAGACGATCCAACGGTCCTCAACCGGCGCGCCAGCGCCAACCAACGGCTCCAGCCCAACCTCGTCGCCAACGTTCAGCAACACGAAACGCGAGGCGTTGAATAGCTTGTTTGCGAGCGCCTGACCCTGCTCAACGCGCTCGCGTGAGTAGCGCACGTCCTGCGTTGAGGACATCGCCAGCAGACCGAAGCGAACGGCGTCGGCGCCGTGCTCGTCGATCTCTGTGATCGGGTCGATCCCTGTGCCCAACGATTTGCTCATTCGGCGCCCATCGGGGGCTTGGATCACGGAGTGGACGTAGACGTCGCTGAATGGAACGTCGCCGGTGAAACGGAGTCCCATCATCACCATCCGAGCGACCCAGAGGAAGAGAATGTCGCGCGCCGTCGAGAGCACATCGGTCGGGTAGAAGGCCTTGTATTCGGGCGTTTCGTCGGGCCAACCGAGCGTCGCGAACGGCCACAAGGCCGAGCTGAACCAAGTATCGAGCACGTCCTCCTCGCGGACCCAGCCGTCGCCGTCGGGCTCTTCCATTCCGACGTAGGTTTCGTCGCCGCGATACCAGACGGGCAGCCGGTGACCCCACCAGAGTTGGCGAGAGATGCACCAGGGGCGGATCTCTTCGAGCCAGTCGGTGTAGCGCTTCGATTGGCTCGGCGGATGAATCTTTACGCGACCATCCTTGACGGCCTCGATTGCTGGAGGCGCAAGTTCGTCCATCTTCATGAACCACTGAAGCGAAATCAGCGGTTCGATCCGCTCTCCGGAGCGATGAGAGAACGGCACGGCGTGGACGTACGGCTCCTCAGCGCGCAGCAGCCCTTGCTCGCGCAGGGCAGCGACGACGGCTACCTGGGCCTCAGCGGCTTTCAGGCCAGCAAACTCGCCGGCCAGCTCCGTCATCGCGCCGTCTTCGCCAATCACGATGATCTCGTCAAGGCCGTGGCGACGCCCAATCTCGAAGTCGTTCGGGTCGTGCGCTGGTGTGATCTTCAGCGCGCCGGTACCGAAATCGGTCTTGACGTAATCGTCGCCGATGATCTCCAGTTCGCGCTCGGTCAAAGGCAACTTGACGCGCTGTCCAATCAGGTGCTTGAAGCGCTCGTCACTCGGATTAACGGCGACGGCGCTGTCGCCGAGCATCGTCTCCGGCCGCACCGTCGCGACTACTACTTCGCCGCTGCCGTCGGCCAGCGGGTAGGCGATCTCAAAGAGCGTGTCGGTTACCTCGCGCTCTTCCACCTCAAGATCGGAGATCGCCGACTGGCTGCCTGGGTCCCAGTTGACTAGGTATTGGTCACGGTAGATCGCGCCGTCTGCGTATAGGTCGCAGAAGACTTGGCGAACGGCGCGCTCGTAGCCCTCGTCGAGCGTGAAGCGTTCGCGCTCGTAGTCGCAGGAGGCCCCGAGCCGGCCAAACTGTTCGATGATTGTGCCGCCGAACTGCGCGCGCCACTCCCAAACGCGTTCGACAAACGCCTCGCGGCCGAGCTCTTCGCGCGAGCTTCCTTCTTCGACCAGCTTCTTCTCAACTTGCGTTTGCGTGGCGATTCCGGCGTGGTCGGTCCCGAGGATCCACTCCGTGTTCTGGCCGCGCATGCGGTGGAAGCGAATCAGTGCGTCTTGGATCGAGCCGTTGAGCGCGTGACCCATGTGCAGCGCGCCGGTTACGTTCGGCGGCGGGATCGCAATCGAGTAGTTCTCCCCGGCAGTTCCTTCCGCCTTTCCGTGGAAGAGGCCAGAGTCGAGCCAGCGCTGCATCATCTGCGGCTCGGCCTCAGCCGGCTCGAAGCGCGTTTTCTCAGCGAAGTCAGGCACGGCGGCTGAGTCTACGGCGCGCGCGGCGCCGAGCGGGTGCTCAGCGGTTCTTGCGGCCGCCGCGAAGCCCCGGAACGGGGATCGGTGCGAGGTCGGCCATCAAGCCGCGGTGGTCAATCTTGCGAGCCACTTCAATCAGGTGTTCGCGCTGCGCGTTGGTCATTCGGTTCGGCAGGCCGCGCGAATCGGCGAGCGTCTTCAGCGCCTTCGAACGGTCCTTCGGGTCGATCCGGCGCCAGTGGTCGGTCACGACCATCGTTGCCTGCATTGCGGCCATCCAAGGGATTGTCTTGAGGTTCGGCTTCATCGCTCTAACTGGCCTCTGGAAGCTGTTCGTCGAGCTCGTCACTGCCATCCTGCGATTCGGTCACAAGCGTCGGCGGGAAACCATTCTCGACCGACTCACGCGTGACGACGCACTTCTTCACGTCGCCACGAGAAGGCAGCTCGAACTGAACCTCGAGCAGTACCTCTTCGATGATGGAGCGCAAGCCGCGAGCGCCGGTCTCACGCTCGAGCGCCTTGTCGGCGACGGAGTCGAGCGCATCGTCGGCAAAGACCAGCTCAATTCCGTCGAAGGCGAAGAAGGTTTGGAACTGCTTCGTCAGCGCGTTGCGCGGCTCGGTAAGAATTGAGATCAGGTCGGCGCGCGTCAACTGATGGACGGCGCTGGTGACCGGCAGCCGGCCAATGAACTCGGGGATCAGGCCGTAATTGACGAGATCCTCAGGCAGGCACTGGGCGAAGATCTTGCCGGGATCGTGCTCGCTGCGGGCCGAGATTGCGGCGCCAAAGCCGATCCCCTTGTGGCCTACGCGCTTCTCGATCACCTTGTCGAGGTTGGCGAAGGCGCCGCCGCAGATGAAGAGGATGTTGGTTGTGTCGATCGTCAGGAACTCTTGGTGTGGGTGCTTGCGGCCACCCTGCGGCGGCACGCTCGCGGTCGTTCCCTCCAGGATCTTGAGCAGCGCCTGCTGGACGCCCTCGCCGGAGACGTCACGCGTAATCGACGGGCTCTCCGACTTGCGAGCGACCTTGTCGACCTCGTCGATGTAGATGATTCCGGTTTCGGCCTTCTTGACGTCGTAGTCGGCGGCCTGAATCAGCTTCAGCAGGATGTTCTCGACGTCCTCTCCGACGTAACCGGCCTCCGTCAGCGCAGTCGCGTCGGCTATCGCGAATGGAACGTTGAGCAGCTTGGCGAGCGTCTGTGCCAGCAGAGTCTTGCCGCAGCCGGTTGGGCCGAGCAGCAGGATGTTCGACTTCTGCAGCTCGATCTCGTTGTCGTCGCCTTGCGACATCTGGATTCGCTTGTAATGGTTGTAGACGGCAACCGAAAGCGTCCGCTTAGCCTCGTCCTGGCCGATTACGTACTCGTCGAGGAAGTCGTAGATCTCCTTCGGGCGAGGCAGGTTTTCAACGTCAAATGATGATGGGACTGAGAGCTCTTCATCGATGATCTCGTTACAGAGGTCGATGCATTCGTCGCAGATGTAGACGCCGGGGCCGGCGATCAGCTTCTTGACCTGCCGCTGCGACTTACCGCAAAAACTGCAGAGCAGTTGCTCGCTTGAATCAGTTGGACGCGCCATTGTTTCCCCTTCGTCTAAACGCAGGCGCCGCCCAGCTAATGCTTGGCGATCACCTTGTCGATTATCCCGTACTCGGCGGCCTCTTCGGCCGACATGAAGTAGTCACGTTCGGTGTCTCCGCGGACCTTGTCGTACTCCTGGCCGGTGTGCTCAGCGAGGATGTGGTCAAGGCGCTGACGGACGTCGATGATCTCTCTGGCATGGATCTCAATATCGGTCGCCTGGCCTTCAAAGCCGGAGCTGACCTGATGGATCAGGATCTTCGCGTTAGGCAGCGCCATCCGCTTGCCCGGCGCTCCGCCGGCCAGCAGCAGCGCACCCATCGACATTGCGATTCCAACGCAGATCGTTGAAACGTCAGGCTTGACGAACTGCATCGTGTCGTAGATCGCGAGGCCGGAATAGACCGATCCGCCGGGCGAGTTGATGTAGATCGAGATGTCCTTGTCCGGATCCTGCGACTCAAGGTGCAGAAGCTGCGCGACAACGAGGTTGGCGATCTGATCGTCAACTTGGCTGCCGAGGAAGATGATTCGCTCGTTTAGAAGGCGCGAGTAGATGTCAAACGAACGTTCTCCGCGTGAGGTCTGCTCGACGACCATTGGGACTAGGGGGCTCATGTTCCTCGCTTTGTTTCGGTCGGCTGGGTTGATTCCTCCCGCGTGCAACTTTGCTCGCAGATGGAGCAGTCAACACTAGCAACGGGGAGCGGCCGAAACGGCGCTTCAGGAAGGGCTTGTCGCGACTGCGCTCTCGACGATTAGGTCGAGTGCTTGGCGCTGCGAGAGCTCTTCGATCAGGTCGTCGAGGCGACCCGCCTTCTCGAGCCGCTCGCGCAACTTCTCTGGCGTGGTCTGCTCCTGTGCGGCTGAAGCCTGCAGCGCAGTCAGGATGTCGCCGTCTCCGGGCTGAACGTCCTCAGCTTCGACGATTGCGACCAGCGCAGCCTCGTGGCGCAAGCTCTTCTGCGCAGCCTCAGCGCTTTCCCCGAGCATCTCCTCTTCAGTGCGGCCGGAGATCTGGAAGTACATCTCGCGGCTGATGCCCTGGTGTGAGAGCTGATGCAGCATGCGATCGAGCAGCTCGCTGGCGCGGGCATCTACGAGCGGCTGTGGCAGGTTGATCTTTGCGTTGTCGGCCACGGCGTCGAGCACGGCCTCGCGGAACTCTTCTTCGGCCTTATCGCTATCGGCCTCGAGCATCCTCGTGGCAAGGTCCTCGCGCAGCTCGGCGATCGTCTCGAGCCCAGCGGCCTCATTGGCGAACTCGTCGGTTAGCTCGGGCAGGATCCGGCGACGAATCTCGGTTGCGGTGACGGCAAACTCGGCGTCCTTCCCGGCCAACTCTTCAGCTTGGTAATCCTCAGGGAAGGCGAGCTTGACGGTCCGCTCGTCACCAGCCTTGATCCCTTCCAGCTGCTCCTCGAAGCCTGGAATCAAGCGGCCCGAGCCGAGCTCGATCAGCTGGTCGGTTCCCTCTCCGCCTTCAAATACCTCGCCGTCGATTGAGCCGATGTAGTTCATCACGACAAAGTCGCCGGTCGCGGCGGCCTCTTCGACTGCTTCGAGACTCGCCATCCGGCCCCGTAGCTCCTCAATCTGCTCGTCGATCGCTTCCGGGTCGGCAACCGCTTCGCGGCGCTCAACCTTCAGCCCCTTGTACTTGCCGAGCTTGGCGACCGGTCGCACGCCGACCTCAAAGCTGAACTTCAGATCCTCGCCAGCAGGCGGCAGCTCGCCGAGCTCAACATCGGGCTGACCGACGATTGCGAGGCGCGCGCCTTCGACCGCCTCGGTGTACCAGTGACCGAGCGATCCGCGGATTGTCTCATCGACAACCGCGTCGCGACCGATCCGCTGGATTACGACCTCGGCCGGGACCTTGCCTTTGCGGAAGCCAGCCATCTTCATTTCTTTGCCCATTGAACGGGCGGTTTGAGCGATCCGGCGATCGAGCTCTTCGAGCGGTACCTGAACCTCCACGCGGACACGCGAATCGGGCAGCTCTTTGACGTTGGCAGTGACTGTGCTCATCGGCGGCACGATAGCGTCAGGGCGTGGCCAACAACCGTCAGCCCCTGCCGCGCAGGATCGAAACTTGGGTCGTAACCGGCCCCGTCGGCCACCTGCTCTCCGCTATCGGGGACTGGGCGGTACTGCTCTCTACGCTGGCGCGCAACCGGATTAAGCGCAGCGAGTAGGCGAATTGCCCAATCCCGCTGGCCTTCCGGGCTATGTGGCGGAGAAGGCGTCGCCAGCGGAAGGTGAGTGACGGGACTCGAACCCGCGACCGCCTGGACCACAACCAGGAGCTCTACCAACTGAGCTACACCCACCGTGCAGGGGGCAGTGTACGGCTTGCGCGGGCGCTGCAGTCCGCTCGCAGGCGACGCCCCCGCCAGGACTCGAACCTGGGACCTGCCGGGTAGAAGCCGGCCGCTCTAATCCAACTGAGCTACGGGGGCTTGGGTCGGCTCGCCGCCGACCGCTCGCACAACGGTATCGGGCGCGGCGGGTGCAGCGCGATTACTCTTGCCTACAGATGGAGGGGAACCCAATCACATTGGTCGCGCTACCGCTTGGCCTTGTCTTCATCATGTTCTCGCTCGGGATGGGCCTGATCAAGGATGATTTCCGCCTTGTGCTGACGGCGCCGCGCGGGGTCGTCGTTGGGATGCTCAACCTGCTGATAGTCGCCCCGCTGCTGGCTCTAGCGATTGCCACTGTCTTCAACCTGCCGCCCGTGCTCGCCGTTGGCCTAGTGCTGCTTGGCGCCGCGCCCGGAGGAACGATGGCCAACCTCTTAACTCACTTGGCGCGCGGCGAGACGGCGCTCTCGGTAACGCTCACCGGCATCTCAAGCGCGCTCGCCGTGGTGACCGTCCCGCTCTACCTCTCGATCAGCTCGGCCTGGTTTGACCTAAGCGGCGTCGACAACGACGTTGAGATTGTTCCGATCGCGATTCGCGTGCTGGCGATCACGCTAGTTCCACTGATCGCCGGAATGACGATCAAGCAGCGCGCGCCGCAATGGACTGAAAAGAACTACCACCGCTTCAGGGTGGTCTCATTGGCGATCTTCGTGCTGATCGTGGCAGCCGCCGTGGGCAGCGAATGGAGCCGCGTCAGCGGATACTTGGGTGACGTGCTGCTGGCGGTGATCGCGCTCAACGTCTGTGCGATGGGAATCAGCTTCATGATCGCCCGCGCGGCCCGCCTAAACGACCGCAGCTCGACTGCCATCGCGCTCGAGCTTGGCCTGCATAATGCGACTCTGGCAATCGCCGTCGGCGCCTCGCTCGACCCTGAGATGACAATCCCGGCCGCTGTCTACGGGCTCTTCATGTGGGTCACCGGCGGATCGTTCGCTTGGCTGATGGCTCGGCGCAACGGCGACCCAGCCCCGCTCGCCGCCAACACCTAAATCCGACCCTTCTAATCGGGGCGAGAGGATTCGAACCTCCGACCCCCTGCTCCCAAAGCAGGTGCGCTACCAGGCTGCGCCACGCCCCGATGAGTTCCAGATGGTAGGGCTGTTTGGGGCCGGCATGTTCTAGCGTGCGGGTATGGCCGACGTCCGCCCACTCAATTCGCTGCGCTACGACCTCGATCGAGTTGGTGGTTTAGAGGCCGTTCTCTCCCCTCCGTACGACGTAATCGACCCGGCCCAGCGGGCCGAGTTGGCTGCGCGCTCGCCGTTCAATGTCGTTGGCATCGACCTACCTGAGCCGGCCACCGCAGGAGGAGATCCGTACGAGCACGCGGCCACACTGCTTGCCGAGTGGCAGCAAGCTGGCGCGCTCGTGAGAGACGAAGAACCGTCGTTCTGGATCTTGACTCAGGACTACCTCGCGCCCGACGGCAACCGCCGCACGCGTTCCGGTTTCCTCGCCGCGGTGAAGATCGAGGAATACGGAGCCGGGAAAATTCGTCCTCATGAGCGAACCCATCCCGGCCCGAAAGAAGACCGGCTCCGCCTGACCCGCGCAACCAAGACCAACCTGTCACCGATCTTCGCGCTCTACTCCGACGCGACCGGCGGCGCCCGCGCAACGATCGCCGCAGAGACAGAAAGCGGACCGTACGGCGAACAGATCGACGAGGACGGCACGATCAACCGACTCTGGCGAGTCAGCGACCTCGATGCCCAAGCCGCACTTAGCGCGGCGCTCGACCCAGCCGAACTACTTATCGCCGACGGCCACCACCGCTACGAGACCGCCCGCATCTACGCCGACGAGATCGGCGGCGATGGCCCTCACCGCTTCGTAATGATGGACCTGGTCGCGCTCGAAGATCCGGGCCTCAGCGTCTTCCCAACCCATCGCCTGGTCAGTGGCTTGGCCGACGACCCTGAGCGCGCCAACGCTCTGCGCGAAACAATTGAGGCGTGCTTTGAGATCACCGAGCTCAGCTCGACCGACGAGCTGCCGCCGAACGGCCTCTCAGCCGATGGCCGACTGCAATTCGGATACCTCGACTCGCGCCACAAGCGGCCGCTGCGACTGGTGCTTCGTGATCAGTCGATCGCCGACGAAGCGCTCGCCGACTTCCCGCCGCCCTATCGCAAGCTCGATGCCGCAGTGCTCGAGGCGCTGATTCTGAAAGGGCCGTTGGCTCTAAGCGAAGACGACATTTCGCACTTCAATGGTCTCGGTTACTCGCGCAACGACGAAGAGGCCCTGGCGCTGCTCGACAGCGGCGAATACGACGCAGCGTTCTTTCTCTCCGGGGCGCCGATCGAGCAGATCCAAGAGATCGCAGCAGCCGGCGTCAATATGCCTCCAAAGTCGACCTTCTTCACGCCGAAGGTGCCGACGGGGCTGCTCTTCAACCCGCTGTCCTAGTCTGTTTAGTAATGAAAGCGATCGCGACACGCAGGGATGGCCGCCAACACAGCATCTCGATCCGCGACCACGAGCTGACCGTTGACGAAGACGCGGAGCTTGGCGGCGCCAACGCGGGGCCGACCCCACTCGAACTACTGGCCGCCAGCCTCGCAAGCTGCGTCGCAGTGACGGTCGAGATGTACGCGGAGCGCAAAGGCTGGGACGTAGGGAAGCTGGAGGTCGAGGTCGATTACGCGACCGCCGAACGCGGCACGCCAACGAAGTTCGAAGTTGTCCTGCGCGTCCCCAGCGAGCTCAGCGACGAACAGGTCGAGCGGCTCTCGGTAATCGCAGCGAAGTGCCCTGTCCACAGGACACTCGACGGCGAAGTGATGTTCGACGAGCGTGTCGAGCGCATCGCTCTCACGAACTGAGCTGGCGGGCGCGCTCGCCCCCGAGCTGCTGAGCGCCGAGGAGGCGGCAGCGCTGCCTGTTCGTGGCCGCAAGAAGGCTGGCGTGCTGGTTCCACTCTTTGCCAGCGACGCAGGGTCACTCTCGATCGTCATGACGCGACGAGGCGACAATCTGCGCCGCCACGCTGGCGAGCTCTCGTTCCCTGGCGGCCGCTTCGACGATGACGACGTGGACCTCAGTTCAACGGCTCTGCGCGAAGCCCACGAGGAGATAGGTCTCGCACCCCCGTCCGTAGAGCTGCTTGGCGCGCTGCCGCCGACGCCGACAATCGCGACTGGGTACGCCGTCCACCCCTTCGTCGGATTGATCGATCCCGGTCAGGAGTGGGTGCGCTCGCAGCGCGAGGTCGCGGCAGTCCATGAGTTCGACGTCGCGCAGCTGCTCACCGGTTACGGCAGGCGCCGCATCAAGCGCCGCGGGATCGGCTTCACGACCGATACCTATCTGGTTGACGATCAGCTCGTCTGGGGTGCGACCGCGAGAATCCTCGGCGACCTATTCGCCCGCCTCGAAGCCGCGGGACTTAGCTGACCTTCACGCCGCTTGGGTCCTGAACGATGCGGATGTACGGACGTGGCTCTTCCCAGCCGTCGGGGTACTTCTCGGCCGCCTGCCCGTTCGTAACGGAGCCGGCGATAATCACGTCCTCGCCCGGCTGCCACTGAGCCGGCGTTGCGACGGCGTACTTGGCGGTCAGCTGAAGCGAGTCGATCACGCGCAACACCTCGTCGAAGTTGCGGCCGGTCGTCATCGGGTAGATCAGTACGAGCTTGATCTTCTTGTCGGGCCCGATCACGAAGACGTTGCGGAGCGTGCCGTTCTCAGCCGGGGTGCGCTCGGTCGGGTCACCCTCAACATCGGCCGGGAGCATCCCGTAGAGCTTTGAGACGTTGAAGTCGGTGTCGGCGATCATCGGGAAGTTCGGCGCCGTGCCTTGAGTCTCAGCGATGTCGGAGGCCCACTTCTCGTGGTTGTCGAGCGGATCGACCGAGAGGCCGATGATCTTGACGCCGCGCTTGTCGAACTCCGGCTTGATCGAAGCCATGTAGCCGAGCTCGGTCGTGCAGACGGGCGTGAAGTCGCGCGGGTGCGAGAAGAGGACGGCCCATGAGTCGCCGATCCAGTCGTGGAAGTTGATCTTCCCTTCCGTTGTTTCAACGTCGAAATCTGGTGCTGTATCGCCAATCGTCGGCATGCGTCTGTCTCCTTGGAGTCGGTGTTCTAGAGCAAACTATACAAACCTGATCGCGATTATGTTATTTCGATGTTCTGCGCGGCCCTGCGAGCAGTCCAGCGATTGCCTGCTGGGCCTCCGCGAGCCAGGCATCACGGGCGCCAAGAGGGTCGCAGTGGAGCAGCGCGAACGGGATCGCGTTCTTCTCACGGGCTAGTTCCATCTCAGCGATGCCGTTCTCCAGCAACGGCTCGCCGACCGGCCCGGCTGCCTCGTAGATCACGCCACGCACAGTCGTGTCGGTCGTCTTCTCGAGCATCATCCTCAGCCTCGATCCATGCAGCGCGGCGACCTTCTCCTCATCACCGCTTGCAGTTCCAAGTAGCCAGAAGAGCAGCGTCACATTTTCGAGCGCGTAGCGGAGCGTGCCGATCACGTCCGGCGTCCCGATCCAGCACTCTCCCCCGGCGGCTTCAATCGCCGCGCGACCATCCTCGGTCCGCGTGACGCAGCGCGCAGCGTGCCCCTCGGCGACGAGCTCGCGCGCCAGGTCGAGCCCGCGACAGCCGCCGCCGACTATCAGCGCCCTCACGCCGGCCCCTGATCTGGGCCTGCGAGCAGCGAGCTCTCGAACTCCGCGAGCGTCTGCTCCGGCTCGCCCCGCGCGCGACGGCGAGAGTTGCGCGCCTCGAGCAGCTGAGCAAGGTCCTCTTGCTCCAACTCGGGATTCTCATGGATGCCAGCCAGCTCCCGATCGATCTCGGCCTTCAACTCGGCATGCGTTATCTCGCTGGCGCCGCGAGCTCGCCGCTTCGCGTTGACGGCCTC
>WLNV01000003.1 GCA_009699615.1 Actinomycetota bacterium | reverse complement strand
GGCGTCTACAACGGCGGAATCATCGGCGCCCGCAGCGATTCCAGAACCGAAGCGTTTCTCGCCTGGTGGTGGGCGCGCCTGCGGCTCCACTGTCGCTGGGATCTGGAGGCAGGGCTCCACTGGGAACAGCGCTGGCTGGACCTCGTTCGCAGCCTCTTTGGTGACGTCGGAGTGGTGCGGGATCCGGGCTGCAACGTTGGCCACTGGAACGTCACCGAACGCCCGGTCGAGCTGCGTGACGACATCGCGTGGGTTGGCGAGGAGCGGGCAAGTTTGGTGAGGTTCAGCGGATTCGATGCACAGAGCCCTCAGCGTCTGACGCGCTACAACGAGCGGGTACAAGTCTCCGACCTTGGGGGAGTCGAGCTGCTGCTGACCCAGTACCGCCAGGCATTGCTCGATGAGGGCTTTGAGGCCGCCTTGTCAGAGAGCTACGCGTTCGAGGGTCAAGCGGTGGAGACTTCTCCGCAGGATGCTCCCGCAGAGGCCGAGCACAACGAAAACGCTGTTGTCAACGCGCGGCCGCCGCTAGAGCAGCCGACGGAGCAGGCGCTGGGGCTCGGCCCGAATCGCCCTCGCACGCTGCGCCGCCGCGCTTTCCGCCATCTCCGCTGCCGGTTTCCTCGCGGCACCGTTGTCTATACCACTTACGACGACAAGTTCGAGTCCCGCGGGCTGGCGTTGCGTGACTCGCTTCACAGCTGGCACCCCGAGCTGCCGCTCGCAGTGCAGCAGGTTCCTTACGGCAGCTCGACCGAGTTGGCGGGGGCGCTAAAAGCGCCACTGATCGCGAGTCTCCTGCGCAGCGGTTGGGATCAAGTCATCTACCTCGACGCCGACACATTCGTGACAGGGCCGCTCGACGAGCTGCTCGACTCGATCCGGGGAGGGGCTTCTGTCGTACTGACTCCGCACCTGAAGGCACCGGGTGGAGATGACGCGGATCAGATCGGGCTGGAGATGCTGCTGTGCGCTGTAGGAACTTTGAACGCGGGCGCCCTTGCCGTTTCGTCCTCGCCGCAGGGCCTCGCGTTCGCTGATTGGTGGGCCGCGCGCACCGCCGCCCGTAGCGATGTCGATGTCGCGGCCGGAGTCGCCTACGACCAGCGCTGGCTCGACCTCGCTCCGGCCTTCTTCGATCAGGCTGAGGTGCTCCGCGACCCCGGGCTCAACGTTGGCTACTGGAACTTGCTCCACGGCCGCAGCCAGTTGTCCGCGCACGACGGACAACTGCTGATCGATGGGGAGCAGGTGTCACTGATGCACTTCAGCGGGTTCGATCTCGGTCGCCCGGATCTCGTTAGCCATTACACGCCGGACCTGCACACAAGTGATTTGGGCCCAGCGGGCGAAGCGATCTTCGAGCGCTACCGGTCGATGGTTGGTTGACCGACGGCAGCCGCCGCACACCAATCGTGGACGCTGAGCCTGGGCGCTCCGCCTCGTCTAGGCGAGGTTCGAACAGATCGGTTCTTGCCGCTCTTGGCGACGATCGAGCGGCAGCTATTACGGCGCTGAAGGCGGGGGAGAGAACGGGCAGGCGAGGTCAACCGCGGGAAGCGAACCGGTGACGAGGAAGTTGGCGATCGGCGTGTCCACGCAAGTCGACTGGCTGAGCCCGAAGGTTCCGTGTATGCCGCCGACCAAGGTGATCGCCCGCATCGTCGGGTATGTGCGGGCCATGTTCACCGCCCACTGGTAGGGCGTCTCGCCGTCGCGCGTCGTGTTGGAGATGATGCCCGCGATCGGCGGCCCGAAGCGCTTCGGCCGCGGAACTGCGTTAGGTCGTGCTCCGCCGTATCCGTTACAGGTGGTGAGGTAATCGACGCCGAGCGAGCCGCCATAGATCGGACCTTCTTTAGTGATCCAGCGAAGGCGGTTCTGCTGGCGCGAGTTTGAGGTTCGATCGGCGTAGTCCTGGCAGACGACCGCCGACCAATGACTTCCAGCGGTGCCGGTAGTGGGGCTGCGCAGGTCGGGTGCTGTGAGGGCTTTGCGCGCGGCGACCTTCTCGCTGGTCGAGCCGAAAAGCGCGTTCCACGAATAGGTGACGGCCTGCTTTGCCTGCGCCCAGCTCTGGTCGCCGGTTACCGGGTAGAAGTCGACGTCGTCGTTAAGAACGTCGAGTAGATCCCAGCGTGTGTAGCGCTTGTTCCCCTCTAGTGCGATCGTGTGCTTGTTCAGCTGCGCCATCACCTGATCAAACTTCGACTTCAGGCCGTTTGCCAAGAGGAAGAAGCCGATCGAGTGGTCAGGGGCCACCGCGCCGGCGCTGATTCCGTAAAGCGTGCCCTGTGGATCCATGTTGCCGTCGAAGACCATTCCACGGACGCGGTTTGGGAAAAGCTGGGCGTAGGTGGAGCCGAGCAGCGTGCCGTACGAGATTCCCCAGTAGGTGATCTTGCTGTCGCCGACCGCGGCGCGCATGGCGTCGAGGTCGTAGGCCCCGTCGATGCTGCCGCCGTTCTCGACCAAGGCGCGGTTCGCCTTGAAGCAGAGCGAGTTGTAATGAGAAACCTGCTTCTGCCGCGCGGCAAGAACCTTGCGCCAATCAACCGATCCTGTAACCGGGCGTGTGGGCTTTGGGATGTTGCAGCCGCGCCCTGAGAGAGCGGGTGTTGAAGCGCCGATGCCACGAGGGTCGTAGCTGACGAAATCAAACGCCGCCCGAACCTCGGGGGGCAGCAAGTAGACCATCTCCGACAGCCCAACGCCCGTTTGGCCGGGGCCGCCGGGGTTCATGAAGAGCGTGCCCTTCCGCTCCGCGGGAGTGCCGTTGGCTGGCAGTTTCACGACCGCCAGCTTGACCTTCTTGCCGTTCGGCTGGCTGCGGTCAAGCGGGCGCGTGAGGGTGGCGCAATCAAAGCTCGGAAGAGCCCATCCATCGACCTGCTTCCACCGATCGAACTGCGGCTTGCTGCAGGATTGCCAGTTCAGCGCTGCTGCGGACGCCGGGCCAGCATGCGCACAAACCGCAGCGGCGGCGATCACGACCGTGAAGATCAGCTTCGCATGCCGGGAAGGAACTACAGAAGGCATACAGTAAGTGTGACAGGTGGCCGCGGCTGGCGAGGCGCTCGCCCAAAGCGAAGCGGGGGTTGTTGCTACTCGCTCGCTTCCGTTGCGTCGGCCTTGGGTAATCCGGGCAGATGGAAAACGCTTCGCCGGTGTCCCTCCACGCGCTCGAGGAGTTTCGGCTCAGCGACACTCTCGTGCGGTTCCAAGGCGGTGATCAGGTTCCGCTCTCGGTCTTCGTCGCCGAGTACCCACGCGGCGGCGGGCCTCCTCTCGACATCCATCCATACGCTGAGCTTTTCCTCGTCGAACGCGGTGCGGTGAAGTTCACGGCTGGGGATGAAGAGACCGAGATCATTGGCGGCAACATCGTCGTCGTTGACGCTGAAACCAAACACAGCTTTGAGGGAGCAAGCGATGAGCTGAGTCGCGTCGTCAGCGTCCACCCGGCAGCCGAGGTCGTTCAAGAGAACCTGAGCTGACCAGAGCCGGAGAGGAGATTCGAACCCCTGACCCCCCCTGCTTACAAGGCACTCCGGAGGGCCTGCGTTCCGTTCGGTGGCACGGGATGGCAGGGTTGCGGACGTCAATGGAACGAGGGCCGGTGCGATGGCTCACGCGTGCTTACGGCCGGGCGCGCGTAGGTGCCTTGGGCCTCTCTTCTCGCACGGCCGGTCGGCCCAACTACACTCTCCGACGAAGCATTGCGCCGCTCCAACGCAATCGAAGCGCACGGAGTGCGTCCCTTGCTTGCCGCTGGCCTCACATGTAGCATGCCACTCCATTCAGCGAGGTGTCCCATCTCGATAACCGGAGGAAATCCCACCATGCTTCATGATCTTTGGTTAGGGCGAAAGTGAGCGCGGACGCGAGGTCTGCCGAAGCTGAGGCGCTGCGCGCTGATTCAGATGCTCATGTCATCAAGTGCATGGGAGACGTTGATCTCGGGCTAGTCGAAGGTCAGGGGATCCGAGTCAGTGATGCGGATGGCAACGAGTACGTCGACGCGATCTCTGCCGAATGGGTATTGAATCTTGGGTTCCGACACCCGGAGATAAAGCAAGCAATAGTCGAACAGCTTGATGTGATTGATTACGTCTCGCCGGTCTTCGAGAATCAAACGAGGACGGAGCTAGCCAAGCGCCTTGCGGAGCTCGCCCCAGGTCGTCTCGAGAAAGTGCTTTACGCGCTGTCGGGCGGCGCTGCGGTCGAAGGAGCCATGCACTTGGCGATGAGAACCACTGGCGGCAGTGACTTTGTCTGCCTAGATGCCGCTTACCACGGGCGAACCTTCGCGACGATCGGGCTCACCTACGTCCATCCGGGAATGGTCGAGGGCTCAAACAAGGGGTTAGACCGGTACATCCCTCGCCAGATGCGTGTCCCCAACTACTACTGCTACCGCTGTCCCTTGAAGCTAGAGCCCGAGACATGCGACCTAGCCTGTGCGGACCTCGTTGACTTTGCGCTCGAGCGCGGCCACACCAATGGTCCTGCCGGCGTCATCGTTGAGCCCTACCAAGCCAACGGAGGAATGGTTCCTGCCCCCGACGGTTGGCTCGCTCGCGTCCACGAGATGTGCCAAGCGCATGATGTGCCGCTGATTGTGGACGAGGTTCAGGGAGCGCTCTGCCGCTGCGGCCCAATGTTTGCGAGCGAGCGCAGTGGCATCGAGCCAGAGATGATCATCCTCGGGAAGGCCCTCGGGGGAGGGCTGCCCCTCTCTGCAACGATCACGGTTCCTGAATACTCCGAGCTACTGGACTGGGAATACGGCTTCACCGAGGCGGGCAACCCGGTTGCTTGTGCAGCTGGGTTGGCCATGCTCGAGGTAATGGTGCGCGACGATCTGCCAGCGAATTCCGAGGCGATGGGCGAGATCTTGGTCTCGCGACTCGAGGAGATCGCGCAAGGTTCAAAGTTGATTGGTGATATTCGCGGCCAGGGCCTAATGGTCGGAGTGGAACTGGTGACGGATAAGGCAACCAAAGAGCCGGCGTGTGCCGAAACCGACCTGGTGATGGGCGCGTGTCTGGAACATGGCCTGATGGTCGGCAAGACCGGACCAGTGTTTGGTCAGAACGGCAACGTCATCAAGTTCAAGCCAGCGGTAAACGTCGACGAACAAGATATTGACGAGATAGTGACGCTGTTTGGGCGCGCGCTTATGCAGGTCGAAGCAACGCTCTAGATAGGCCAATCTAGGTACTTGACATCGGGGTGGCGCGTCGGCTACGTTCGCATCAACTGGCATGCCACATGTCACCGGCCATGAGACGGTTGGTTTGAATCAACCGTCTCGGGGCAATCACAAACAGGGGGAGAAGCAATGAGCAACGCACACTCAGAGTCGACGTCACCTGACGTACTGTCGGATGCGGCGGACGAGCAGGACCTCATTCTGTTCGGCTACCCGCAGCGGCTACGCCGTTCGATGTCAACATTCACATCGTTCTGCTTGGCGTTCTCGATGGTTGCGATCACGGGCACGCTCGGGCCGCTCCTCGGGCCCTCCCTTGCTCAGGTCGGAGGCATCGCCGTATTTGCTTGGCCACTGGCATTCATCGGCGTTGTCTGGATTCTTCTTGTCTTCATGCATATGGCGGCACGCATTCCAGTCACTGGTTACGCATACCAGTGGGCTAGTCGCATCACCAACCCTTACTTCGGTTGGGTCGTCGCCTTCATCGGAATGGTCACATTCACCACCGGCGCGGTTTCGATCGGCGCTCTTCTCGGGGTGATAATGGCCCCAGAGCTTGGCTTGGAGGGAACACCTACTCAGATTGTTGTGATCGGAATAGTCGCGCTCACGATCGGATTCATTCTGAATATCGTTGGCATTCGCATCGCGACCCACTTCAACAACGGTGTGGCTGTTACCGAGATTATTGTCACAGTGATTGTCGGCATTCTCCTGCTCATCGGTGCCGTGCTCTTCTTCGGTCATTCGACCGGCCTTAGCGCATTGTTCAACCACGGTCCAGGTGGCGTGAATGGTCAGCACATTCCAACTGAGAACTTTATCTTCGCTGCCACTGCGCCGATCTTCGCGCTGATGGGATGGGAGGCATCGGCCGACCTTGCCGAGGAGACCATCGCCCCGCGCTTGGCTGCGCCGAAAGCGATGTTCCGTGCAGTTTGCCTCTGTGCGCTCGGCGGCTTCATCGTCATGGGAATCTTCATCGTCGCGATCCCGACTTCGATTGCCGACGCGGTGGCCCAGCCGAACACGCTGTTTTGGGTGGTACAAGTGCAGCTTGGATCATTCGCTGCGCTGATCATCAAGATCGTCGCGTTCCTCTCGCTGATGGGTTGCATCGTCGCTAACATCGCGGTGGCCACGAGGCTGATCTTCTCGGTCTCTCGTGACAATCTGCTCCCGTTCTCGAAGCAGCTCGGAAGCGTCAGTCCGCGCTTCCGTACTCCGGTTGTCGCGAGCATCGTGCTGTGGGCTGTCTGCATGATCATCAACATCGCCGGCGGAGGGCAGATCTTCCGTGTTACAGCGATGGCAGTAATCGCTTACTACTTGACGTATGCGGCAACGATGATCGCGGTGATTATCGGTCACCGAAAGAACCGGATCCCAGACGTCGCTCCCGGCCATTTTGGACTCGGGCGTTGGCTGGTGCCCGTCTCTGTAATCGCGCTCATCTGGAGTGGGATTGTGATCGGTGCCTACCTCTGGCCGGCTGCGAACCACTACATCTTCGGGTACTTTGGAGGAGCGATGTTTATCGGTGCGCTCCTAACGATCTACGCGTGGTCAGCGCTCAAGAGTGGCCGAGCGTCGGTTCCAGAGATGGAAGTCGCCCCGCAGGGCGCCGCCAATGACGGCTGATGATGTAGCTGCGGATAGCGCGGGTGGAACACCGCTCCTTGGCGTTGGCGTTATCGGTCTCGGCGAAATTGGCCAGTTCCACCTGGCGGGTTTCGACCGGGCCGACGGCGCGAAAGTAGTAGCTGTCGCGGACCTAGACCCCGACTTGCGACTATCGAGCGCCGACCCGCGAGGTGCGTCGGCGTATGCGGATTACGAAGAGCTCCTAGCGGACAGCTCTGTGGACCTAGTAAGCGTGTGTCTTCCGCACAGCCTGCACCGCGAAGTCGCGCTCAGCGCGATCGCGGCTGGCAAGCACGTCCTCATAGAGAAGCCACTGGCATTGGATGTGAGTGAGTGCGACGAGATAATCCACGCGGCGGCTGCAAGCGGACTGGTCGTCGGGGTCCAACACAATCAGCTGTTCTACCCAGCCCACAGGCGCGCTCGCGAACTGATTGAAGCTGGCGAGCTAGGACGGATCCTCCATATTCGTCTCCGGCTTGGAATCGGCGGAAAGTACGGGGGCTGGCGAGCCGATCCAGCCTTGGCTGGTGGCGGCCTGCTCCACGACGCTGGAGTTCATCGCCTCTACCTAGCGCCATATTTTGGCGGCGCGATCGCCGAAGTCATCGCGCTGACTGATGGCACCGCGACGGCGGCGGAGGACCACGCTGTTGTCGCATTGCGGTTTGCCAACGGCGCGCTCGGCGTAATCGACGTCAACTATCACGGGCCTGCCGGGATGTTCGACGATTCAATTGAGATAGTAGGCACGGAGGCCGCGTTGTACATATCGGGCTGCGAAGCAGACTTTGAGGGTTTCCGAGATGGCCCAGCGCTCCGACGGTACGACGGCGAGTGGCACGAGGAGGTGGTCGATCCAGGCAACTGGGCTGACTCCGTCAACGAGAGCATCGGCGCTTTCGTTGCCGCGGTGCAGGCTGGCAGTGAGGCGCCCGCGACGCTTGCAGACGGCCGGCGAGTCCTCGAGTTGATTGCCGCGGCTCACGATTCGCCTCCGCCAGTTACGGTGGGACGATGAACGGCCTTAAGCAGATAAAGGCCGTCGCTCCAGAGACTGGCCTCGCGCGCAGCGCCTACGACGAGATCCGGCGCGCGATCCTGTCCGGCGACTTGAAGGAAGGTTCGCTGACGTCCGTTCGTGCATTGTCGGAGGCGCTCGGGATGTCGAGAACGCCAGTCAGAGAAGCTCTTGTGGAGCTGGCAAACGACCGGCTCGTCGCTTTCGAACGCAACCGCGGGGTTCGCATCTGCGAGACACAGCGGCACGACATCGAGGAGATCTTCGAGATGCGTCTCCTATTGGAAGTGCCAGCAGCGCGAGCGGCCGCCGAGAGTATGAGCAGTAGCGATGTACAAGACCTTGAGGACACTCTGTCTGGAATGAAGAACCAGCTAAGTGATGAGAACGAGTTCATGCGATTCGACTGGGGCTTCCATCGCAAGCTGCTCGAGGTATCCGGGAACGAGCGAATCGTCGCTGCGGTTGAGGGTCTTCGCGACCAAATTCGCACGCGCGGGATCTCGACGGTCGGCCGCTCTAGGCAACTCGACGCGATTGTAACTGAGCATCAAGCGATTTTCGACGCAGTAAGGCTGGGTGATGGTCAGGCCGCCGCTGCTGCGATGGACGCTCACCTCTCGACAACGCGGGCGCTGTTGTTAACCCAGGAGGACCTTCCAACCAACGAAACAGATAGCAAGGGGAAGTCATGACGAAGAAGACCGGTGGCGAGATCATCGCCGACCACCTGATCCGTGAGGAAGTGCCTTATGTTCTCGGGGTCCCGGGCCACGGCGACATGGGTATCTACGATGCCCTACGCGATAGGACTGACAAGATCGAGGCAATTCAGGTGCGCCACGAGCAGTCCGCGGGCCACATTGCCGACGCCTACTACCGGGTTGCCGGTGCTCCACTTGCGACAGTAACTTCGATCGGCCCAGGCTCAGCCAACCTCGCCACTGCCCTGGCGACGGCCTACGTCGATTCACAAGCATTCGTCGCGATCACAGGTGCAGTGCAGACCTACATGGACGGTACGGGGGTCCTACAGGAGATTGAGCGGCAAAGGGACGCAGACTTCTCAAGTTTGTTCCGCCCGATCACCAAGCGTGGCTTCTATCCGCACCGAGTGGATCAGGTCCAACGCGCGCTAAACCGCGCGTTCAACACGGCGGTTTCCGGACGGCCGGGCCCGGTGCACATCGAGATGCCGATCGACCTTCAGAGCTACAGCGCTGAAGAATCACCGATCGATGGAGGGCGGCATCGCCCCACGCACGAAACGACTTATCCAGACGCGGACGGTATCGACGAGATCGCCGCCGCTCTAGCCGCTGCCGAGCGGCCCGTGATCTTGGCGGGCGGTGGCTGCATTCAAGCGCGCGCACACAAAGAGCTACTCGAGCTCGCCGAATTGCTCCAAGCGCCTGTTGTGACGACGATGATGGGCAAGGGCGTGTTCGCGGAGGATCACCCTCTCTGCGCCCAGCACACGGGGTCCAACGGCACGGCTTGCGGCAATCACATAACGAGCACGGCGGACGTAATTTTCGCTGTAGGTACCCGCTTTGCTGAGCAGACCAGCTCGGCGTTCCTTCACGGTGCGTCATTCTCGGTTCCGCCGACCCGCATCTATCAGATTGATATCGATCCGCGCGAAATCGGGAAGAACTACCCCGTCGAGGTCGGCGTGATCTCGGACGCACGGACTGGAATTCAAAGCCTGACGGAGGCACTAACAGACCGAAAAGCGAGCTTCCCGGACCGGAAGGCTTACTTGGCGGAACTCGCGTCTCAACGCGAGGCGTGGCACTCGATGGTCCGCGCGCGGTGGACGCCGAGCGGGCTCTCGCTCACGAAGGCAATCGCTGTTCTGAGGGAGGTGATGCCGCGAGAGGGCATCGTTATCGCGTCGGCTGGCCATCCCCAGATTCAGATGTTCCAAGAGTATCCAACCTACGAGCCTCGAACTTGGATTACCTCAGGCGGGTACTCGACGATGGGGTTCACGGTTCCGGCGGCGATCGGCGCAAAGCTCGCCGCGCCAGACGTTCCGGTCGTCGGCGTGGCCGGCGATGGCGATTTCTTGATGTCGATTCAGGAGCTGGCGTTGGTGGCTCAGCTCGGAATAGCGGTCGTATACGTCGTCATGAACAACACCGGCTGGACTTCGATTCGGGACTTCCAGCGGAATCTCTTCGGCGAGGATCGGGCCTTTTTCGTTGAGTTCAGGGATCGCTCAGGTGACCTAATCTCGCCAGATTTTGTGCAGATCGCGCGTGGCTTTGGGATTGAGGGAATCAAGGTCGAGCGAATCGAAGATCTCAAGCCAGCGCTCGAGCGAGCGCTTGCCTCAGGTGGGCCAGTGGTCATCGAGGTAATCCAAGATCGAGATCCTGCAAATACCGAAGGCATCAATTCCGGTCACTGGGATCTCCCACGGCCTGACTATCTCCCCGACGCGGAGGAGTAGGTGACCAGCTTTATCGCGCGGTTCAATCCCGCCGATGCTAACGAGACGGGGTCTGCGCCCGTGCGCCTGCGGTCACCATCGAGCCGCCGATGAATCGCGCTATCGGCTACGTAGCTGCCGACGTCGGAGAGATCGAGCCGCCTGTGCTTGTGGGGCGCCTCGCCGAGCTCGGCTACACGGCGATTGACTGGACGATGGAGCAATTTGATCCCCTAGTTCAGGACGCGTCTGTCCTGGTGGATCTCGTCTCGCTCGCTCAGGGCGCTGGGCTCGAAGTCCCCCAGCTGATGGTCCACGAGGATTTTGTGACAGATGAGGCTGCGGTCTGGGAGGAGCGCGTGGACCGCACCGAGGCCGCGGTTGACGCGGCTGCCACTGCGGGGATCCCCTCAATTGGCGTGGTTACTGGCCCCAACCAGTGGGTTGATGGCGCCTTAGAAGTCGGCAGCTCAATCCCACACGACGACGCATGGACGCTCGCTCTCAACGCTCTCCGGCGGATTGTCGATCATGCGGAAGGAACCGGTGTCCGGGTCGCTCTCGAGCCATGCTGGGGAACGCTCGCGTGGAACGCCGCTACTGCGGAAGCGCTCGTCAGTGATGTCGGTCGTGAGACGCTCGCACTGAATATCGATCCGAGCCACTTTGCAGTCAGCGGAGACGACGTCGCTGAGGTGGTTCGCAGATGGGGTTCGCGCATAGCTCACGTCCACCTGAAGGATGCGTTTGGTAAGCCCGGGGTAGAGGGCGAGGATTTTTGCTTCCTACTCCCGGGAGAGGGGGGCACTGACTGGAGCGAATTCTTCCGCGCCCTCGACGAAGTTGGGTACGCCGGCGCGACGTCGGTCGAATTCGAGTCGTTTAGCCTCCGCGATCAGGTCCTTGGTGGGGACGTGATCGCAGGCGCCGAACTGGCATTGACTTTGGTCCAGGGACTTCTGGATGCCAGGGGAGAACAAGCGTGACCCTGAAGTCGCAGTTGGCGTCGATCAAGGCTGAACTCGAATCGCTCGTCGGAGCTGAGCACGTCCTCGTGGGGCGTGACTGTCGCGCCTACGAGACAGATGGGACAGCGTCGCGAGGGCTGCGCGGGGAGCCGGACGCCGTCGCCTTCCCGGGGAGCTCAGAGGAAGTGAGGCGGCTCGTCGAATGGAGCTGCGATCGGGGGGTTCCACTCGTCCCGCGCGGCGGCGGGACCGGCCTCGCGGGCGGTGCTGTCCCGGTCGGTGGCGGGGTTGTTGTCTGTCTTGAACGCCTCAACCAAGTGGTCGAGTTCTCGCCAGACCAATGGCGACTAACGGTTGGCGCTGGCGTCACGACTCACACCGTCAAACGGTTGGCAAGAGAGAACGGGTTGCTTTTCCCTCCGGACCCCGGGGCCGCCGAGCAATCGCAGATTGGTGGTAACACAGCAACCAACGCCGGTGGCCCTCACGCCTTCAAATACGGGGGAACGGGCGCGTGGGTGACTGGCCTAGAAGCGGTCGTGGCGCCAGGCGAGATCATCAGGGTCGGGGGTGCTCAGCGAAAAGATGTGGGCGGCTACGACATCAAGAGCCTGATCGTTGGCTCGGAGGGGACGCTGGCGCTGATCACCGAGGTAACCCTCCGCCTACTCCCGGCCCCGGAGGCGATCGTGCCGCTCGTGATGTTCTTTGCCGATACGAGCGCGGCGACTGAGTCGGTAAGAGACATCATCGCTTCAGGAACTCAACCGGCTGCACTCGACTATCTCGATGCAACGACTCTCGAATTGCTCAAGGGGTCTTACCCGGGCGATGTGCCAGCCACTGCAAGGTTCGCGCTGGTGTCGGAGCTAGACGGTTCGGCAGATCAAGTTGCCGACAGCACATTGGAATTGCGTGAGTTGGTTTCTTCCCGTGCCATCGCGATGGACTCGCCGTCAGCTGCCGAGCTATGGCGATGGCGAGATGGCGTTGGAAATGTGGTCGCGGCGGTCAGGGGAGGAAAGGTCTCAGAGGACATCGTTGTTCCTCCTGATCGGCTGGCAGAGGCTGTGGACGAGGTAGTGGCGATCGGGCGCGCCGCTGACCTTCAGGCTTGTTCGTGGGGGCATGCTGGCGACGGCAACATGCACGCGAGTTTCCTTGTCGATCCAGACGACGAGGCGATGATGGCGAGGGCGGAACAGGCTTCCCAGCAACTCTTCGACCTAGCGATAGCCCTAGGCGGAAGCATCACCGGCGAGCACGGTGTCGGGTACCTCAAAGCGGGTCAACTTGAGCGCCAGTGGGACCCGGCGGCCCTTGACCTGCATGAGCGCATCAAGCGGGATTTTGACCCGGGAGGGATGCTAAATCCAGGCAAGAAGGTCGCGCGGATGAGCGCTGGCTCGTAGCCAAGAAGACCAGCTCACCGCTCGACGGCTTCCTGATCTCGTAACGGATAGCCCGAAGCCGGAGAGGGCATTCGAACCCCTGGCCCCCTGTTTACAAGGCCCTAAACGGGACTCAGCGTCGTCTCTGATTCGTAGCAGTTATATGGCTTTCGGGGTGGTCGGTCAGGTGGCGCTACCGCCTCTAGCCGACCCGCTGTTACCACCCCGTCACCACTTTGGAGCGTCGGGCACCTGCGGGGTTGGTGCTAGTAGGCGGGACAGGTTGCGAGTACGCCCGCCGTGTTTGTTGACGGCAGCGTGACCATGCCGTTTTGACAGGTAGTGTTGTAGAAATAGGTCCCGCTCAGATCCGCGAAGGTCAAGTTCGCGTTGGTCAGGTTCGCGTTGGTCAGGGTCGCCCACAGCAGGTGGGCGTAGTTCAGGTTCGCTCCGTACATGTTCGCGTAGCTCAGGTTCGTGAGGTTCATCTGCGCGTTCCACATGTTTGCGTTGGTCAGGTTCGCTCCGTACAGGTTCGCGCCGCCCATATTCGCGGACTTCATGGTCGCGTCGGACAGATCCGAGTTGGACAGGTTCGCGTAGCGCAGGTCGGCGCCGTCGTGGCACTTTGAGATGCATGCAGGTGGCGCACAGCACGACGGGTGCGCGCCGCTCTTCTTCGGTGCTGTGTAGTGATGAAGCTTCGCGCCTCTGAGGTCCGCTCCCCGCAGGTCGGCTCCGTGCAGGTCAGCTTCCCGCAGGTCCGCTCCATGCAGATCAGCTCCGCGCAGGTTCGCGTGATGCAGGTTTACGTGGTGGAGGACCGCGTGGTGAAGGCTCACGCCGTGCAGATCTGCGTGATGCAGGTTGGCGTGGTGAAGGTTCTCACCATGCAGGTCCTGACCGTGCAGCTCCTTGTGATGGCAGGTGGTGTGGTGCTTGATCACGCAGCCTTTGACGGTGCGGGCCTGCGCTGAACCAGCGAGAAACGCGGCCGTTAGAAGTGACAGAGCAAAGACCTTTGAGAATGACCGCATTGGGCACCCTAGGTGATTCGGGCACAGCGTGCGTCAGATGCGTCATCGCGCACTGGCCTGCCGTCGCGATCCGATTGCTGACACTTTGCTGACCCCCCCCGATTCTGGGGTGTCAGATTCGCGTAGACGTAGAGCCGGAGAGGGGATTCGAACCCCTGACCCCCTGTTTACAAGACGGTGGGAGGATGGGCACTTAGGCCGCGCAGATACTGACTCACCGCCGGTTTCCTAGTGCGCCGTACACCTCTGGTACACCTTGGACCGCGCGCCGACCTCGAACTGGTTAAGTCTGCGTCGCGCTGATCGGCCACTGATCGCCTGAGGTGCCAGCGTTGGAACTGCGCCCCCAGGGGTAGGGTCTAGGTCGTGGGTGACGCCTTCCTAGCAATTGACTTCGAGACGGCGGCAGCTGGTCGCGGTAGCGCTTGTGCCGTCGGAGCGGTGCTGTTTGAGGGGGGAGAGGGCCAAACGGTTGCTTACACGCTGATTGACCCTCAGATTCCTGAAAGTGAATGGGAGCCATACAACACTTTCATTCATGGGATACGCCCCGAGGATGTGCGAGCTGCCCCGCGGTTCATCGACGCCTGGGAGCAGATAGTTCAAGCGTTTCCCAACGTTCCACTCGTCGCACACAACGCGAGTTTCGACATGGGCGTGATCCGTGCTGAATTCGACCGAGCTGGATTTGAGCCCAGTCAGCCGATGCCGTATACGTGTTCCGCCGTGCTCGCTAAGAAAGCTTGGCCAGATCTCAAAAGCGTTTCGCTCCCAATCGTCTGCGAGCTCTTTGAGATAGAGCTCGACCATCATCACGCCGCTTCAGATGCTGCCGCCTGCGGGAAACTGGCGATAATGGCGGCGACCGCCCTCGGCGCAGGATCGATTGACGAAGCGCTGGAGAAGGTTGGCCGGCGGTGGGGAGAGATTCAGCCTGATCTCAGCTACTCGACCGGGTACGTTCGCGGCCGGCGCCAACGGTGACTGTGACGAAGATGATCGTTGCTACGACTAGAAAGTCGTCTTCACCGGCGCGCTAGTTGCGGAGTTGCTGCTAGTTCGCGCAGCCGCGCCCGTCTAGAGCTCCTGCGGGGTAGACCGATCCACAGCCAATCGCGCCGCCCCAGCCAAACATGCCATCCATAACTGTGCCGTTGACAGTCGCGTTGACCATTATCGCGTTGGTCATGTTGCCGCTGCTCAGGGTCGCGCCGGTCAGGTTGGCGTAGCTGAGGTTTGCACCGGACAGGTTTGAGCCAGTCATGTTGCTTCGAATTATGTTCGCGTAACTCAGGTTCGTGCCGTTCAGGGCCGCCCAGCTCACGGTCGCGTAGTTAAGATTCGCGTAGCTAGCGTTCGCATTGGTGAGGGTTGAATTCGACACGGCCGAGCCGGTTAGGTTCGCATACATCAAGCGGGCGTTGGTCAGAGTCGCGGCGGCCAGGTTTGCGTAGCTCATATCGGCGTAAATCAGGTTCGCGCCGTATAGGTTCGCGCCTTGGCAGTTCGGTGAGCAGCCCGGGGTCGCTGATGTGTTGGCGCCCTTCTTTTTTGGTGCTGTGTAGCGATGAAGCTTCGCGCCTTTGAGGTTCGCTCCCTGCAGGTCGGCTCCGTGCAGGTCAGCTTCGCGTAGGTCGGCTCCATGTAGATCAGCTCCGCGCAGGTTCGCGTGGTGCAGGTTTACGTGGTGGAGGACCGCGTGGTGAAGGCTCACACCGTGCAGATCTGCATGGTGCAGGACCTTGTGATGGCAGACGGTGTGATGCTTGATCACGCAGCCTTTGACGGTGCGCGCCTGTGCCACCCCCGACAACAAAAGGCACGCCGACACAGCAACAACTAGAACCCGCAGAAGAGAACGCATCACGGAAAGATACGAAACCCGCCGGGCAGGTGCGCAGGTAGCGGCTTGGGGTGTTGCGGGGTTGGTGCTAGCTGGCGCAGCCTAGGCCGTTGAGGGCTCCGGCGGGTGAAACTGCGGAGCAGCCCGTCGCGTTGGTCAGGATCGCGCCGGTCAGGGTCGTGCCGATCAGGTTCGCGCCGAACAGGTTCGCGCCGAACAGGTTTGCGCCGGTCAGGGTCGCGCCGGTCAGGTTTGCGCCGTACAGGTTCGCGCCCTTCAGGTTCGCGCGGGTCAGGGTCGCGCCGATCAGGTTCGCGCCGGTCAGGTCCGCGCCGATCAGGTTCGCGCCGAACAGGTTCGCGCCGGTCAGGGTCGCGCGGGTCAGGTTCGCGCCGATCAGGTTCGCGCCGATCAGGTTCGCGTTGGTCAGGATCGCGCCGGTCAGGTTCGCGCCGGTCAGGTTCGCGCCCCGACAGTCCGGTGCGCAGGCAGGGGTTTGTGATGTGCGCGCGCCCTTCTTCTTTGGTGCTGTGTAGTAGTGAAGTTTTGCGCCTTTGAGGTTCGCTCCGCGCAGGTCGGCTCCCCGCAGGTCGGCCTTGCGCAGGTCGGCGTAGCGCAGGTCGGCTCCGCGCAGGTTCGCTTTACGCAGGTTGATGTGATGGAGCACGCTGTGATGCAACACGGCGCCGCGGAGATCCTTGCCGTGCAGGTCTTTGTGATGGCAGCTGGTGTGATGCTTGATTACGCAGCTCTTGACGGTGCGCGCCTGAGCTGAGCCAGCGAGCAGCGCGACCGATAGAAGCGACAGACAGAAGACCTTCGGAAAAGAACGCATTGCGGAAAGATACGAAATCCGCCGGGCAGGTGCGCAGGTAGCGGCTAGGGGTGTTGCGGGGTTGGTGCTAGTTGGCGCAGCCTAGGCCGTTGAGGATTCCGGTGGGCTTGACTGTGGAACAGCCGGTCGAGCCGCCCAGGGTCGTGCCGGTCAGGGTCGCGCCGGTCAGGTCCGCGTGGCCCAGCTCCGAGCCGATCAGCTTCGCGGAGGTCAGGTTCGTGTAGTTCATGCTCGCCCAGCCCAGGTCCGTATCAATCAGGGTCGCGCCGGTAAAATCCGCGTGGTCCAGGACCGCGAAGGTAAACATTGCGCCCTCAAAGGTCGTGTACCTGAAGGTCGCGTATTCCATCCTCGCGCCCATATTGGCCGTCTCTGCCATGTTCGCCCCGTCAAAGTTCGCGTATTCCCAGTGGCCGCATTCACAGACCACCTTTTGCGCGGCCGAGCTCTTTTTCTTTGGTGCGGTGTAGTTGTGCAGCTTCGCGCCCTTGAGGTTCGCTCCGCGCAGATCAGCTCCGCGTGCGTCAGCTTCGCGCAGGTCGGCGTAGCGGAGATCAGCTCCGCGCAGGTTTGCTTTGCGCAGGTTGATGTGATGGAGCACGCTGTGATGCAACACAGCGCCGCGCAGATCCTGACCGTTCAAGTTCTTGTGATGGCAGACGGTGTGATGCTTGATCTTGCAGCCCTTGACGGTGCGAGCCTGCGCTGAGCCAGCGAGCAGCGCGACCGCTAAAAGTGACAGACAGCAAACCGCCGCAAGAGAACGCATTGCGTGACTGTAAGCGATGCGCTCGACACGTGCGCTAGCGCGCCCGGCATGCCGTCCCGAAGGTGGCTTGCTTGCAGTGCTGTGTCTTTAGCGTGGAGATTGGTGCTGACTGCTTCTGAATG
The DNA here is from genome assembly GCA_009699615.1 of Actinomycetota bacterium. Taxonomy (GTDB): domain Bacteria; phylum Actinomycetota; class Thermoleophilia; order Solirubrobacterales; family Solirubrobacteraceae; genus F1-60-MAGs163. Next base: position 6,242 of record WLNV01000003.1, on the reverse strand, counting down.
GGGCGCGAATGGGACGCGACGGCAAAACTCGGCCTCCGATGGTCCGAAAACCCAAGCCGGAGAGGGGATTCGAACCCCTGACCCCCTGTTTACAAGGGCCTACTTGAAGCTGTACGTCTTGCTGCTGGCGGTGCCGCTAACGGAGCCTTTCTTTGGCGTTACCGCGGCAAGCCACTTGCCCTTCGCGAGCTTGATTGTGCAGGAGCGCCTTGCGAGCTTCTTCTTGCCTTGTTTGATCGTGACGTTCTTGCAGGAGCCCTTCTTCGTTATCCGGCCGCTTTTTGCGGTGAGCGTGTAGGTAACGCCGCTCACCGGCGTGATCAGGGCGGTGATGGTCTTCGCTTTCGCTGATGAGGACCAAGTGGTCGCTGGCTTCGCAGGCCGGGGCGCGGGCGCTTGCGTGATCTTCGACACATTGTTCGAGCTGACGTTGGCGGTGTAGATGTTGCCGGCCAAATCAACCGTGATCGAGGCCGGGGTGCTGCCGGTTGTGCCAATGATTGTTGATGTGCCGCCTGGCGTGATCTTCGACACATTGTTCGTGTCGTAGTTGGCGGTGTAGATGTTGCCGGCCGGATCAACCGTAATTCCCTGCGGGTGGCTGCCGGTGGTTCCCAGGATTGTTGATGTGCCGTCGGGCGTGATCTTCGACACATTGTCCGAGCCGCGATTGGCGGTGTAGATGTTGCCGGCCGAATCAACCGCAATCCCGGACGGGTAGCTGCCGGTGGTTCCCAGGATTGTTGATGTGCCGTTGGGCGTGATCTTCGACACATTGTTCGCTTCGTAATTGGAGGTGTAAATGTTGCCAGCCGGATCAACCGTAATCCCGTTCGGGGTACTGGTACTGCCGGTGGTTCCCAGGATTGTTGATGTGCCGCCTGGCGTGATCTTCGACACATTCTTCGAGTTGGTGTTGGCGGTGTAGATGTTGCCGGCCAAATCCACCGTAATCGCGAACGGGCCGCTGCCGGTTGCGGCCCAGTTGGTTGTAGAGACGCCATCGGGCGTGATCTTCGACACATTGCTCGTCCAGTAGTTGGCGGTGTAGATGTTGCCAGCCGAATCAACCGCAATCCCCAACGGGTGGCTGCCGGTGTTTCCAAGGATTGTTGATGCGCCGCGCGGGGTGATCTTCGACACATTGTTCGAGCCGCTGTTGGTGGTGTAGATGTTGCCGGCCGAATCAACCGCGATCGCGGCGGGGTTGGTGCCGGTGGTTCCAAGGATCGACGAAGCCGCGTGCGCTGAACCAGCGAACGTTGCCGAGCAAAGCAGCAAAGCGCACGCCCCAGCTATCGAGGTTGCGCAGCGACGCGAAGAAGAACCCACGGCCAAATTCATCATTACTGATCCTCGATTTCCAAACAGCGTTGGTTTGTCAAGGGTCAGTGGGGAGACGGTTGTCTCTCGCCAACAGATGACTTGGAAGTATCTCTAATGCGCAAACTACTGAATCTCACCGTAGAAAGCGGCAGTTGCGTTGCCGCGGTGGTCCTGGGCACGGTTCCCGGGAGGGCGCGCCGAGATTAGGCTTGGTGAAGCCCAGCCTTCTGCTGCAGTCCGGCCATCCGCTCTTGATCGCTGGCAGGTCGGCGGCTTCGCTCTGGATCCCGTACACCTCTGGTACACCTGACCGGCGCTCAGCGGAGCATCGTGAGCGACACCGATGTCACACAACAGGCGTCGAAAACGCCCTAGCTGATTGCGTTTCGCCCGAAGCCGGAGAGGGGATTCGAACCCCTGACCCCCTGTTTACAAGTTCGACGCTTGGAAGCACAGCGATGCCTCGAATCGCCTGTGGTTACTGACGATTCGGGGGTGTGCACTGCTTTCACGCCTTGCCCTTGAGCGCCCCTGAGTTCCTTTGAGTTCCCGTGGTTTCGGCACACGTGCCAAAACGATTCGCGCCCCATCTGAGCCTCGCCCGGCGGGGCGCTTCTCTTTGCTGCTTGGGGTGTTGCGGTGCTGGCGCTAGGACGCAGGACAGGTTGAGAATACGCCCGTGGTGTTTATTGACGGCAGGGTGCGCGTTCCGTTTTGGCAGTCTGTGTTGTAAAAGTAGGTCCCGCTCAGGGTCGCGCCGGTCAGGTTCGCGCGGGATAGGTTTGCGTAGGCCAGGTTCGCGCCGGTCAGGTTCGCGCTGGTCAGGTTCGCCAAGGTTAGGTCCGCGCGGTGACCAGGGGTGCCGGGCCCCAGGTACGCGCTGGTCAGGTTCGCTTGGGTCAGGTTTGCGTAGCCCAGGTACGCGGTCACTAGGTTCGCGTAGGTCAGGTTCGCGCCGGTCAGGTTCGCATGCTCGGCGAACACTTGCGTCATGTCCGCGTAGCCGAGGTACGCGCTGGTCAGGGTCGCGTAGGTCAGGGTTGCCCAGTAAAGGTTCGTGTAGTTCAGGTTCGCGCCGGTCAGGTTCGCGTAGGACAGGTTCGCTTTCTCCAGGTCCGCGTAGCCTAGGTCCGCGTAGGACAGGTCAGCGCCTGAGCAGTTTGGCGCGCAGGAAGGGGTCGCTGACTTGCGCGCGCCCTTCTTCTTTGGTGCTGTGTAGTGATGAAGCTTCGCGCCTTTGAGCTTCGCTCCGCGTAGATCAGCTCCGCGTAGGTCGGCCTTGCGCAGGTCGGCGTAGCGCAGATCAGCTCCACGTAGGTTCGCGTGGCGCAGGTCCATGTTGTGCAGCACGCTGTGATGCAACACAGCGCCGCGCAGATCCTTGCCGTTCAGGTTCTTGTGATGGCAGCTCGTGTGATGCTTGATCACGCAGCCTTCGACGGTGCGCGCCTGCGCCGAACCAGCGAGCAGCGCGACCGCTAGAAGTGACAAACAGAAAACCTTCGCAAAAGAACGCATCGGGCGACGATACAAAACCCGCTCGGCGCGGGCGCCACGTCAGCGCGCTCGGCTTGCCGTCCCGATCCCGTTACCACTCTGTTGTCACTTTGGCTTTTGCGAGCCGCGAAACGTAGAGCCGGAGAGGGGATTCGAACCCCTGACCCCCTGTTTACAAGGCGCTCCGAAGGGCCTAATTGGACGGGCTAACAGCGGTACTTGTTGGGTCTGCGTCCCGTTCGATGGCGCAGGATGGCATGGTTTGGGACGCGACAGCAAAACTCGGCCTCCGATGGTCACAAAACCCAAGCCGGAGAGGGGATTCGAACCCCTTACCCACTGTTTACAAGGGCCTATTTGAAGCTATATGTCTTGCTGCTGGCGGTGCCGCTAACGGAGCCCTTCTTGGGCGTTACCGCGGCAAGCCACTTGCCCTTCGCGAGCTTCACGGTGCACGAGCGGCGAGCGAGCTTCTTCTTGCCTTGTGTGATCGTCACGTTCTTGCAGGAGCCCTTCTTGATGGTTCGGCCGCTCGTTCCGGTGAGCGTGTACGTAACGCCGGCGACCGGGGTGATCACGGCGGTGATGGTCTTCGTCTTCGCTGATGACGACCACGCGACCGCAGGCTTCGCGGGCTTGGGTGTTGGTGTGGGTGTTGGTGTGGGTGTTGGTGTGGGTGTTGGTGTTGGGTCAGGAACGGCGGCTGCCGGGGTGACGCTGTTCGATGCAGCCGATGCCGCGGTTTGCCAAGTTGCAAGTTTTGCTTTTGCGGTGAACGTGTAAGCGGTCCCGTTAGTCAGCTCGCGAACGACACACGACGACTGGACGAAGCTGATTTTGCACTGCTTGGAAGAGTCTTGAACCGCGGTGACGGTGTAGGACGATGGCGCGCCGTTCGCTGCTGACAGCGGATTGGCTGCAACGTTGACAGTTGCAGTCCGGCTCCCGGCGTTGCCGAGGACTGCAGAAGGTGCCGCAGGCCTGGCGGGCGCAGCCGGGTATGAGCTCGACGTGGTCTTCGACACATTGTCTGAGAAGAGGTTGGCGGTGTAGACGTTGCCGGCAGAATCAACCGTAAGTGCGGTCGGGTTGCTGCCGGTGGCTGCCCAGCTATTTGTTGTGATACCGGCGGGCGTGATCTTCCAAACGCTGCTCGTGGCCCCGTTGCCGGTGTAGACGTTGCCGGCCGGATCAAGTGTGATCCCGAACTGCGCAAAGCCGGTTGTGGCCCAATTGGTGGTTGAGACGCCAGCGGGCGTGATCTTGGTCACATTGCCGTCGCCGCTGTTGGTCGTGTAAATGTTCCCGGCCAAATCAACCGTGATCGCGCGTGGGTTGTTGCCGGTGCTCCCAAGCGTTGTTGACGCCCCAGCGGGCGTGAGCTTCGTAACATTGTCCGAGCCCTCGTTGGCGGTGTAGATGTTGTCGGCCGAGTCAATCGTGATCGCGACCGGGCCGCTGCCGGTTGTCCCAAGGATCGTTGATGTGCCGCCGGGCGTGAGCTTTGTCACATTGTTCGAGCCGCTGTTGGCGGTGTAGACGTTGTCGGCCGAGTCAATCGTGATCGCGATCGGGCGGATACCGGTCGTCCCCAGGACCATTGATGCACCGTCGGGCGTGATCTTCGACACATTGTTCGAGAGGGTGTTGGCGGTGTAGATGTTGCCGACCGAATCAACCGTGATCCCGTGTGGTTGGCTACCGGTGGCTGCCCAGTTGGTGGTTGAGGCGCCGCCGGGCGTGATCTTCGACACATTGTCTGAGGCAGCGTTGGCGGTGTAGGTATTGCCGGCCGAATCAACCGTTATCGCCGACGGGAAGGTGCCGGTGGCTCCAAGGATTGTCGATGCGATTTCGGGCGTGATCTTCGACACATTGTTCGAGCTGTTGTTGGCGGTGTAAAGGTTGCCAGCGGAATCGACCGCAATCGCTCGGGGGCTGGTGCCGGTGTTGCCGAGCACTGTCGGGTCGCCGTCGGGAGTGATTTTTGTGACCGTGCTTGTGCCCTGATTGGAGGTGTAAATGTTGCCTGCCGAGTCAATTGTGATCGCGTACGGAAGGGAGTCAATGTCCAACTGGCTGAGGATGCTCGCCGTGCCGTCGGGCGTGACCTTCGTGACGTTTCTTCCGGCTGCGCTTCCGCTTATGTTGGAGGTGTAAACGTTGCCTGCCGAATCGACTGTGATTCCGGTTGGCGCGCTGCCGGTCGGGGTCGCCCATCGGTAGCCGTCACCTGCGCTGCCACTTGGGGTGCCGTCGGGCGTGATCTTGGTGATCGTGTTGCGGCTGAAGTTAGCCGTATACACGTTGTTAGAGCTGTCGATCGCGATCGCAGTCGGGCCATTGCCGGTATCCGCCCACTTGTATGAGTTGCCAGCATTGCCGCTGGAGACTCCTCCCGGCGTGATCTTGGTGACCGACGAAGGACCGGAGTTGGCGGTGTAAATGTTCCCGTCGGAGTCAACCGCGATCCGGTTTGGGTTTCCTCCCGTCTTGACCTCCGTATCCCCGGGCCCCCAGTGCTCCGTTGATGACCCGTTCGGGGTTATCTTCGTCACATTGTTTGAGCAATAATTTGCTACGTAGAAGTTTCCTGCCGAGTCGCGCGCGATCCCTGCGGGGCAGTCAGCGGTAGTGACTTCCGTGCCGCCCGGACCCCAATTTTCGGTCGATGAGCCAGCAGGTGTTATCCGCGTCACATTGCCGCTGTTCGCGTTGGCAGTGTAGACATTGCCAGCAGGATCAATCGCGATCGAGTCTGGCCCATTGCCGGCGCCAGCGAATATCGCTGCTGAAGCGGTTGCTGACCCCATGGAAGCCGCGGCCCACAGGACCGCTGCGCAAGCACCCGCCAGCACGGTTGCACAGCGTCGCCACGAACCGACGTCGACCAAACTCATCATCACTCGTCCTCGATTTCTAAACAGCGTTGGTGCGTCAAAGGTCAGTGGGGCGACAGTTGTCGCACGCCAACAAGTGACTTGGAAATACCGCGGATACAAAGTACCGAACACCGGAGTACAAAGACGCAGTTGCGATTTCGCGGTGTCCGTGGGGACGGTTCGTTTTAGTGCGCGTCGACATCAGGATCGCTGAAGTCCAGCCTTCTCTTTCAGTTCGGCGATCCGATCTTGGTTTCTGGCAGGCCGGCAGCTCGCTGAATCCGGTACACCTCTGGTACACCTGACCGGCGCTCAGCGGAGCATCGTGAGCGATACAGATGTCACACAACAGGCGGCGAAAACGCCCTAGCTGATTGCGTTTCGCCCGAAGCCGGAGAGGGGATTCGAACCCCTGACCCCCTGTTTACAAGACAGGTGCTCTGACCAACTGAGCTACTCCGGCGCGGGTCGCCAGTCTACGCGTCAGTCGCGTTCGACCGGCGGCATCACGGCGCCGATGATCCAGAACAGCGGGAT